>CAMPHE010000097.1 GCA_946885815.1 uncultured Arenimonas sp. | reverse complement strand
AGCCGCCGACCACCGATGCGTTCGTGTTCTCCAGCACCACCTCGTCGCCGCCGGCGAACAGCCGCGTCGCGATCGCCGCCTGTCCCGGCGACAGCGCGCCGGCCTCGCCGCGACGGCGCGTCAGGCGCCATTCGCCGGCGTCCTCGTGGATGTCGAGCACGCCGTGCACCGCCATGGCGACGACGTCGGCGGCGAAGGCACGCGTGTCGTAGCCCATCCGGCGAAGCATCCGCACCTCGCCCGGCGACAGGGCCGCCGGCGGCTCGTAGCGCGGGAACACCGGGCCGGCGGGCGGATCGCGGCCGACGTGATGCCAGCGCCAGCCGTAGTACGCGAGCAGCGCGCACAGCGCGACGACGCCGACGAGCACGCCGGCGTTGTCGCGGAAGAACCAGCGGGCGCGATCGGACTGCGTCGGCGCGGTCACCAGTCCTTTCGGAAACCCGACCGCGATCGTCAGCCCCTCGCCGACGGCGAGCGGCCGCGTCGTCTCGAACCGCACCGTCCGCGGCCCCTCGACCGTGGCGCGCCAGTCGCGTCCCTTCGCCCCGGCCGGGCCGGTGTAACCGTCCAGCCGCCAGTCGGAACGGGCGAGGTCCGCCGGCAGTTCCACGCGCGCCCACGCGTGATCGATCGGGAACGCCCAGCCGAGTCCCGTGGTGTTGAAGTAGAGCTCGTCGTGGTCCGGGAAGAAGCCCAGCTGGCGTGTGGTCCGGTAGCGGATCGTGAACGCGTGCTCGGCCGGTACCGGCAGGAAGGCATCGTCGCCGGTGTTGATGCGCACGCCGTCGGGCAGCTGCTCGGTGAAATACGGCTCCGGCCGCCCGTTCCGCTCGACGCCGAGCAGCTCGAACCCCACGCGCACGCGATTGCCGACGCGGTCGCGATAGCGCGTCGGGAAATCGCGGAACAGGCCGCGACGGATCTGCACGCCCTCGGCGCGCACGCGGATCGTCTCGGTCACCTCGAGCGTGCCATCGGCGCGCACGACCAGCTCGCTGCCGTAATCGAGGATCCGCTCTTCCGCGCGCAGGGGCCCGACCGCGAACAGCAGCGCCAGCACCAGCAGACCGCCGAGGGTCCTCACCGGACGGGCTCCAGCACCGGCGCCACCCGGGCGCCGGGATCGGCCTCGAAATACTCGGCGGGCGCGAAGCCGAAGAGTTTCGCCACGATCACGTCCGGCACCTTCTGCACGCCGTCGTTCAGGCCGCGCACCGCGCCGTTGTAGAAGCGGCGCGCGTACTGCAGGTGGTCCTCGACGTCGACCAGGTCACGCTGCAGCTGCAGGAAATTCCCGCTCGCCTTCAGGTCGGGATACGCCTCCTGCACCATCAGCAGCCGCGACACGGCCTGCTCCAGCGCGAGTTCCACGCGCGCCAGCGCCGCCGGCGATCGCGTCTGCAGCGCCTGTGCGCGCAGCGTGGCGACGCTCTCCAGCACGCTGCGCTCGTGCCCCGCGTAGGCGCGCACCGCCTCCACCAGCGGCGGCACCAGGTCGTGGCGGCGCATCAGCTGCACGTCGATGTCGCTCCAGCCGGCCTTCACCTGGTTGCGCAGGCGCACCAGCCGGTTGAAAGCGAATGCGCCCCAGCCGAGCACCGCGGCGGCCAGCACGATCAGCACGAATTCCATCGTCGTCTCCCGTCCCGACTCCGATTATCCTCACACGCCGCGCCCCCGGGCCACCCTCGATAGAATCGCGATCCCCGCTGCCACCCCGACGACGATGTCCCGCTGGCGCCCGCCCTCCGAATCGTCCACGCCGATCATCACCCGCACCGGGTTCGAACGCCTGCGCGCGGAACTCGACGAGCTGTGGCGCGCGCGCCGCCCGGAAGTGGTGAAGGCGCTCGCCGCCGCGGCCGCGGAAGGCGACCGCAGCGAGAACGCCGAATACCTCTATCGCAAGAAGCAGCTGGGCGAAATCGACCGGCGCGTGCGTTACCTGACCGGACGGCTCGAGTCGCTGCAGGTCGCCGAAGGCGTGCCGTCGGATCCGCGCGCGGTGTTCTTCGGCGCCGAGGTGGAACTGGAGGACGCCGCGACCGGCGAATCGCGCCACTACCGCCTCGTCGGGCCCGACGAGACCGACGCGAAGACGGGCTGGATCAGCATCGATTCGCCGCTCGCGCGCGCGCTGCTGCGTCGGCGCGTCGACGACGAGGTGGAAGTGCGCCTGCCGGCCGGCGTCGTGCGCTATGCGATCGTCGCGGTCCGGTATCGGGCCTGAGCGGTCGCGACGGCGACCCCCGCGCGACCGTCAGACCGCCGCCGCGCTGCGCGCGGCGTCCGGCGACAGCCAGCCACGCGCCTCGAGATCGGCGGCCGCCCGCGGCCGGTCGAAGAAGTAACCCTGCGCGAGGTCGCAGCCCAGCGCGCGCAGGTGCAGCAGCGCGCTCTCCTCTTCCACGCCCTCGGCGACGACGGCCAGCTGCAGTTCGTGCGCGAGGCGGATGATCGACGCGACGATCTTCTGGCTGTGCTTGTTGCTGGCGAGATCGGCGACGAAGCTGCGGTCGATCTTCATCTCGTCGACCGGCAGCAGCTTCAGGTGGCTCAGCGAAGAGAACCCGGTGCCGAAATCGTCGATCGACAGACGCACGCCGAGCGCACGGATCGCGCGCAGCTGGTCGGCGGTGCCCTCGACGTTCTCCATCATCGCGCTCTCGGTGATCTCGATCTTCAGGCAGCGCGGCGGCACGCCGCTCGCCGCCAGCGCCTCGCGGATCGTCGGCACCAGCGACCCGCTGCGCAGCTGCCGCAGCGACACGTTCACCGCCACCGCGATGTCCCAGCGCCCCCAGAGCGCGAGCTGGCGGCAGGCCTGCCGGATCATCAGGTTGCCGAGCTCGACGATGAGTCCGGATTCTTCCGCGACAGGGATGAACTGGTCGGGGAAGATCATCGGCCCGTCCGGCGGCTGCCAGCGGATCAGCGCTTCGAAACCGGCGAGGCGCCGGCTGCCGGCATCCACCAGCGGCTGGTAGAAAGGCACGAATTCCTCGTGCTCCAGCGCCCGGCGCATCCTTCCCTCGATGCCGAGGCGTTCGCGCGCCGACTCCACCATCCCCGGCCGATACCGGCCGACCTGGCCGGGACCTTCGCGCTTCGCGCCGTGCAGCGCGATGTTCGCGTGCCCCAGCAGGTCGCCGGCGGTGACGTCGGTGGCGGCGGCACCGTCGAACACGGCGATGCCGACGCACGCGGTGATCGCCAGCGACGCGTCGAGGTGTTCGTGCGGCTGCCCGATCGCCGCCTGCAGCCGGGCCGCCAGTTCCGCCAGCCACGCGTCCAGCGGCACCTGCGCCGGCCGCATCGCGACCAGCGCGAACTCGTCGCTGCCGACGCGGGCCAGCAGGTCGTGGTCCGGCTCGATCGCGGCGACGAGGCGTTCGGCGCTGAGCTTGAGCACGTTGTCGCCGAGCGCGTGGCCGATGGTGTCGTTGATCCGCTGGAAGCGGTCGAGGTTGAGCAGCAGCAGCGCGAACGCCTGTTCGTGCGTGCGCGCCGAACGCATGTAGCGCGCCAGCGCGTCGAGCAGCGAGGCGCGGTTCGGCAGCTGCGTCAGGTGGTCGAACTGCGCGTGGCGCAGCGCCAGCTGGTGGTTGGCCTCGGCGAGCGAATGGGCGTTGGCGAGGTCTTCGCTGAAGCGGCGTTCGCGAGCGAGCTTGCGTCGCAGCGACATCTCGGACAGCCCCACGGCCAGCAGAAGCAGCGCCCCGTACGCGGCCCAGGCCTGCGGCGTCGCCCACCACGGCGAGCGCACGACGATGTCCAGCGCGGCCGGCGCGTCGCTCCAGACACCGTCGTTGTTGCTGCCCATCACCTCGAAGCGGTACGTCCCGGCCGCGAGCTGCGCGAGGTCGACGGAATTGCGGTCCGTCTCGACCCATGCCTGGTCGCCAAGCCGCCACCGGAACCGGTTGCGTGACGGCTGGTGGAAATCCATCACCGCGAACGACAGCCGCAATTCGTCGGTGCTGTGCGGGAGCTCCACCGCGGGCGGCGCGGCGGCGCCTTCGAAACCCCGCGGCGAGCCGGCCACTTCGATCCCGCTGATCCGCACCTGCGGCACGTGCCGGTTCTGCGGCAGCGAGCCTGGCCGGAACCAGCTGACGCCGTCGACGCCACCGAAATAGATCGTGCCGTCGCTGCCGACCAGCTCCGCGCCGCCGTTCATCTCGTCGCCGACGAGCCCGTCGCGGACATCGAAGTTGCGGAACGTGCCGGCATCGACGTCGAAGCGGGTGAGGCCGCGATTCGTGCTCAGCCACAGGCGCCGCCGGCCGTCGGTGGCGGTCGGTTCCGGGACGATGCCGTAGACCGTGCCGTCGGGCAGCCCCTCGCGACGCGTGTACAGCTCGAACCGGTTGCGCGCGGCGCGGCGGTCGGCCGCCGCCATGCGGTTCAGGCCGTTCTGCGTCCCGACCCACAGCGTGCCGTCGGGACCTTCGTACAGGCTGCGCACGATGTTGCCGCTCAGCGAGGCGGGATCGTCCGGGTCATGCGACACGATCGCGGTGATCCCCTTGCCCGTTTCGTAGCGGATCAGCCCGGCGCCGGCACCGCCGAACCACAGCACGCCGTCGGAATCGACCAGCGACGCGCGCACGGCCGAGGACACGCCCAGCGGCAACCGGTCGCTCGCCGGGATCCGTTCCACGACGGTGCCGGTGTCCGGATCGAGCGCGACCAGTGCGTCCGGCACCGAGACCCAGATGCGCCCGTCCGGCCCTTCCCCGAAATACCAGATGCGGTCCGACGAGAACCGCCCGTCCGCCCGCCCCGGGAACGGCACCGCGGTGAAGGCGCCGTCAGCCGGATCGAACCGGTACAGATGCCCGTCGACCCCGCCGACCCAGAAGCGGCCGGCGCGATCGACGAGCAGCGACTGCAGCTGGTTGCGCTCGCCGTCGCCCTCGCGCGGCAGGAAATGCCGGAAGTGCTTCGTCACCGGATTCCACGCGCTGAGGCCGTCGAGGGTGGCCAGCCACACTTCGCCCCCGGCTTCCTGCAGATCCCAGACGAAGGAGCTGCGCAGGCTGTCGCGATCGAACGGGATGGAGCGCAGCCGGTGGAAGCGGTTGGCGCTCGGGTTGATGCGGTTGAGTCCGAGCCCGGCCGTTCCGATCCAGAGCAGCCCGGAGCGATCCTCGAACAACGACCAGAGGTCCGACACCGCGAGTGAATCCGGGTCGTCCGGGTCGTTGCGGTGCACGTCGAAATGTCCGCCGGAGGCGTCCGGCACGAACAGGCTCAGGCCGCCGCCGGCCTGGCTGGCGACCCACAGCCGGCCACCGGCATCGCGAAGCAGGTCGGTGACCCAGTCGCCACCGAGCGACCCCGGATCGGACGGGGCATGGACGTAACGGCGGAAGCGGCCGTCCGCGCCGCCGCGCGCCAGGCCGCGCGACGTCCCGACCCAGACGCCCTCGGGCGCCACCAGCACGTCGTTGACCTGGGCGCCGGGCAGCGAGGTTTCGTCGCCGGGCACCGGCGCGAATCGTTCGCGCCCGCCCGCGGCGGGATCGAAGCGGTACAGACCGTCCTCGGTACCGACCCACAGGCGTCCATCGCCCGTCGGCACGATCACCCGGACGCGGGCGACCGGCGCACGGTCGGGCGCGGCGTCGACATTCAGCTCGACGGCGCCGCTGGCGGGGTCGTAGCGATGCAGCCCGCTGACGGTCCCGATCCACATCCGGCCCTCGGGGTCCTGCCAGAGCGCGACTTCCGCGAACACCGGCGGCCGCCCCGGTGGACCGAACAGGCTCCGGGGCAGATGGGTCACCCGCCCGGTCGCCGGATCGAAACGGTCGAGCCAGCCGAGCAGGCCGCCGATCCAGATCCCGCCGTCGCGGTCCTCGTAGAGGTCGGCCACCAGCACGCCGGCGAGCGAGTCCGGATCGCGCGGGTCGGCGTCTAGCGTGCGGAACTCGCCGCCATCGTAGACGTCGACGCCACCGAGCGTCGCGAACCACATGCGACCCGACCGGTCCTGCAGCATGTCGCTGACGGAGTTCTGCACGAGCGCGCCGTTCACCGGCAGCCGTTCGAACTGGAACGGCGTGTGCGAGGCGGCGGCCACGCCGCACCACGGCAGCAGGCAGGCCAGCACGATGCGGGGCAGAAGCGGCATGGGCGCTCCGGGCGGTCGATGCGACCGCGCCACGATACCCCGCCCCCGCGCGCGACCGCACGCGCGGCGCCGTGACCCGCGCCACAGAAACACGATGTCGCGGCCGCTCAGCGGTAACCGGCGGCCTGCAGTTCGAACAGTTCGGCGTAGCGCCCGCGCTGCGCCAGCAGCTCTTCGTGCGTGCCGACCGCCTCGACCCGGCCATCGGCGAGCACGAGGATGCGGTCGGCCATCCGCACGCTGGAAAAGCGGTGCGAGATCAGCACCGCGGTCTTGCCGGCGCTGAGTTCCTTGAAGCGCTGGAACACCTCGAATTCGGAACGCGCATCGAGCGCGGCGGTCGGTTCGTCGAGGATCAGCAACTGCGAATCGCGCATGTACGCGCGGGCGATCGCCACCTTCTGCCACTCGCCGCCCGACAGGTCGACGCCGTTGCGGAAGCGCCGGCCGATCACCTGGTCGTAGCCGCGCGGCAGTTTCGCGATCACCTCGTCGGCGAGCGCGCGCCGTGCGGCGTCGACGATGCGCCCGCGGTCGTCGCGCGCCTCGATGCGCCCGACGCCGATGTTCTCGCCGGCGGTCAGGTGGTAGCGCACGAAGTCCTGGAAGA
>CAMPHE010000096.1 GCA_946885815.1 uncultured Arenimonas sp. | reverse complement strand
GGGAGGTCGGCGGGGGCGCCGTCACGCGACCGGGTGGCGGTGGTCTTACCAGCAGTCGGTACCGCTGCCGCTGTTCTCGCGGATGACCGCGCCCGCATTGAAGCGAAGCGTCAGCGTGCCGCAGTCGTCGTTGGTCTGGGCGCCTTCCGGAGTCGCGGTCAGCCGCCAGGTCGTCGGACCCGATTGGGCCTCGACGAAGTCGAACGCGTAGAAAGGCGTGTCGAAGACGCCCTGCGGCACGTAGGTCGCGTAGGACGCATTGTCGACCCGGTGCTTCTCGAGCCGCAGCTGCTGCTCGTTGAGGATGGTCGCCGCTTCCGCGCGCCGCGTGCGCTGCATCATCCCCACGTAGCTCGGATACGCGATCGCCGCCAGCACGCCGATGATCAGGACCACCGTGATGACTTCGACGAGGGTGAATCCGAGCGGCTTGCGTACGGTCATGGTGGCGGGCTCCCGACGGTTTGCGACATTGTGTGACGGCCCGGCTCGAATTGATACACGCCCGGCAGCGGGGATCGGCCATCCGTCCGCCCGAACCGGCCGCTGGTCATCAGGCCCCATCCGGAGCCTCCGCGCCGCGCCGGGGCGGTGTAGTGTGCGGGCATATCGAGAATCGAGGGGCCCCCCGTGCGTCGAATCAGGCAGTCCGGTTTCACCCTGATCGAACTGGTGATCACGATCATCGTGCTCGCCGTGCTGGCGGTCGTCTCGATCCCGAATTTCATCGAGCTGCGCGAGCGCAACGCATTGCGCGGCGCCGCCGACAACTTCGCCGCGGCCATCGGTCTCGCGAAGCAGGAGGCGATCAAGCGCGGAGAGCTCGTCAGGGTGGAGTTCCACGCGGTCGGCGACGCGGTGTGCGTCGGCGCGATGGTGGTCGCGGACGACGGGGATGACGGCTGCGACTGCAGTGCGGCCACCTGCAATGTTTCGGCGTTCCCGGAAGAACCGGGCGATACGGGTCCGTTGCAGCGCGTCGCGCTGACGGGCGACGTGGTTTTCGGCGACGACGGCGACGGCTTCGTGATCGACCCCCGCACCGGCACGCTGTTCGACATCGGCGATACCGGCGGATTCACGCTCTCCACGGCGGGCGGCTACCAGGTGCGCATGAACGTCAACGCGATGGCGCGGACCCGCTATTGCGTCCCGGACGGTGCCGAAACGCTCGCGGGAGTACCGGCATGCGACTGACCTCACCGACGGCGCGTCGCGCGCACGGCTTCTCCCTCATCGAGCTGATGGTGGCGATGGTCGCCGGCCTGATCATCATCGGCGCGGCGGTCACCTTCGCCGTTTCTACGATGCGTTCGTATTCCGAGAACATCCTCTCGTCCCGCCTCACGCAGGAACTGCGCACGGGCATGAACCTGGTGGTGCGCGAGCTGCGGCGGGCCGGGCACGACTCCACCGCGGTCTCCCGGGTGCTGACCACGACGTCGGCATCGGGATTCACCAATCTCGAAGTCGACGGTTCCTGCATCACCTACGAATACGACCGGCAGGAGGCCGGGACGGGTGTGCCCGACGGCACGGAGGTGCGGGGATTCCGTGTCTCCGGTGGCGTGCTCCAGCTGACGACCTCGGGCGACTGCGATACCGGGGACGATGACTGGGAAGACATCACGGATCCGGACGTGGTGCAGATCACGAAGTTCGAACCGGTGATCTCCGAATCGACCTTCTGCGCGCAGATCGCGGAGCGCGATTCCGCCGATGCGGACACGATTCCGGACGAATTCCAGATGGCGCGTGGTTCCGTGCGCACCGTGTCCCTCTGCCTGCAGGGGCAGATGGTGTCCGGGGACGACATCACGCGCCACGTCACCGACTCGGTCCGGATTCGCGCCGAGGAGCTGGTGTTCGAAGACTGGAGCACCGACAACACCTGCGAACCCGCCGCTGACGCCCTCTCGACCCCCATCGAACTGAACACGGATTGCGCCGAATGAACGCCAAACTCCGAAATCGCCGATTCCCCCAGCGGGCGCGCCAGCGCGGCCTGTCCACGCTCCTGATCGCGATCCTGCTGCTGGCCATCGTGACCATCATCACGATCTTCGCCGCGCGGTTCGGAATCTTCGAGCAGCGGATGTCGGCGAACGACTACCGGTACAAGATGGCTTTCCAGGCCTCCGAAGCCGGCCTGAACCAGTCGATGGAGTTCATCAAGATGAACACCGCCGAGATGTTGTCGACGGCGGCGGGCGGCTGGCTGTTCGTGGGCGACCCGATGTGGCAGCCCTGCACCGATGCGCTGCCGGCCGACATGGTCATCGATCCGTGCCTCGCGGAACCCGACGCGACCCGACGTGCGGACATGTACCGCTATGTCGGTGACGAAGGGGACGGCGTCCTGCCGGTGGCCGCGGTGATGCCCACGCTCGACATGGACGACGCGGTGGACGACGACCATGTCGCCGCCTTCGCCGCGGAGTACGCCTCGTATGCCACGCTGTGCCGACTGGACATCACGGTGCCGACGTCGCCGCGCTGCGCCTTGAATCCGACCACCGGCGACACCTTCTACGTCACGATCGTGTCGCGCGGTTCGCTCCCCGGCGAGAACGCGGTCGCGACGGTCAGGCAGTCCTACGGCACGTTCCGCACGCTAGGCGCCGCGCCGGACGCTCCGCTCATCGCCGCCGGTACCGCGATCGGGCTGGGCAACGCGCAGATCATTCCCAATCCCGACGCGGGCGGCACCGGCATTCCGGTGTCGATCTGGTCGGCTGGCGACGCGCAGATCGCCGACGCGGGTTCGTTCTCCACCTGCCAGCTCGGCGAGTGGCTGACGACGGACACGCCGGAAGACCCGATCTCGGGCATCTGCGAGGACTGCAGCTGCAATGGTCTGGCCTTCGGCTACGGGTCGCTGAGCGGCCACATCGGCCCGGACAAATACGAAGGCGAGGACATCCTCGACGTCGACAGCAACGACAGCGAGGCGACCCCCAAGGTCCTCGACAGCAAATATTTCCCGCCCGACCTGTTCGCCTACGTGTTCTCCACGCCCGATTCGCAGGCCGAAGACTTCCTGAGCGCGAACGCCGAGCCGGTCGCCGACTGCGCCAACCTCAATGCTTCGAGTGGCGGCCTCTACTGGTGGGACAGCACGGCCGATTGCAAGATCGGTGGCGTCATCGGCTCGTTGACCGACCCCGTGGTGCTCGTCAGCGACGGAAAGGTCGTGATGGGCGCGAAGTCGCAGTTTTTCGGCATCGTGTACGTCCGCGACGAAGTCACGGGCGATCTGTTCAAGGCCACCGGCGGCGGCCAGGTTTACGGATCGGTGATCCTGGAAGGCGACGCCAGCCTCGCGGGTACGCCGCAGATCATCTACAACGAGGCGGTGCTGCGGAACATCCGCAACTCGCCGAACTTCCTCCGCTACGGCCCGGTCCCGGGTTCGTGGGCGGACACGCTGCAGTGAGGTCGACCCCATGAAGCCTTCCAATCATCAGAACGCGCGTGGCTTCAGCCTCATCGAAGTCATGATCGCCGTCGTCGTCCTCGCGGTCGGCCTGTTGAGCCTGGCGGCTCTTCAGGGCGAACTCTTCCGCTCCGGCGCCGAGGCGAAAGCGCGCGCCAACGCTGCGACTCTCGCGCAGCAGGTCATCGAGGATGCCCGCACGTTCGGTTTCGTCACTGCTCCCGACGCCGATTACGTGGGCAATACGTACAACAGCCTCGCGACCGCCGACTGGGAAGTCGCGGACGTCGGCGGCGTCACGTTCGACGTGACCCGCGACGTGACGCGCTACCGCTTCGACTCCGCCTCCGGGACGTTCGTCGAAGACGCCGCGTCCGCGTTCTCGCTCGCGGTCCCGGAGTTCAAGATGGTCCGCGTCGTCGTATCGTGGACCGACAGCAACGGCAATGCGAAGTCGGTACAGATGGCCGACAGCATCGCGGCGATCTCGCCGTCCGACGTCACGAAGGTGATGGAAGGCGAATCCGAGACGTCGCGCGGGCCGGAGGTCTGGATCGAACCGCCGAACAAGGACAATCCGCGCGTCGTGCCGATCGCGGTCGGCGACGACCAGTCGGCGGCCAGCTCCAATCCGACCCCCGAGCAGTTCGTCGACGATGTCTCGAACGTCACGCGTTTCTCCGTGATGAGCTTCGTCGGCGCGAGCGACGCGCTCGAAGTCAGGCTGACCCGCAAGCTCGACATGGCGGCCGCGAGCTGCAAGTGCGCGACGGGCGGCACGAGCACGGCCACCAACCCGGCGTACAAGCCGGCCATCTGGAACGGGATCCTGCAGGCTTACGAAGAGCCGCTGGCGATGCCGGTGGGTACGGTGACGGGCAACGCGGTCGTCGCCAACCAGGACTCCGAAAGCGAACCGATGTGCGTGATCTGCTGCCGCGACCACCTGAACCAGGGGGACCGGTCGCCGATGCCGGACCCGTTCCGCGCCACCGTTTCCGACACGATCGCGACGCAGTACGGGTACAAGAACGGCAACCTGGTCGAAGCCAGCGCCAATAGCGGGGCGTACGTCGATGCCTGCCAGCTCGTCCGCGTCAACGGCCGCATGCGCATGACGGTCGACGCGCAGCAGACCTCTCTGGTCACGACGTCGCTCGACAGCGCGGGCACGGGTTATCGGGTCGACGACTTCATCGACCAGTACTCGGGGTATGTCACGACGACGCTGACGGAAGGCCTCGGCGCGGACGCCGAGATGCCTGACGGTTATCCCTCGCCGACCGCGAAGTTCCCCGGCCCGTCCTCGACGGCGAACTCGACGTACGAGAGCATCGTTGACCCCGACCCGATCTACATGGCGAGCGGTGACGTGGTGAACCTGGTGTCCTTCGGGCTTTACGTGGACTACCTGAGCGAAGACACGCTGCTGGCATACCGCTGTGCGCTCGACGACGACAACGAGGACGAGTGCGCCGGACTGGGAGCGCGGTCGCCGCTCGATGTCCTGCCGTTCTACGCGGTCAACGTGGCGAGTCTCGGTTCGTGGTGCTCCGGGTCGGCGTGCCCGACCCCGATCGCGACCAATATCGTCAAGGTGACGTCCCCGACCTACAGCAACCAGGGTCAGCTGGCGACCGTCGGCGGGACTGTCACCGGGCAGAGCGGGTCGTCGTCCACCGACGCTTCCGGTGAGCTCGTGCCCACGCCGGTCAAGCTGATCATCAACGAAAGCAACAGCGGTCTCGCGGGCACCTGGCCGGTGGATCTCCACGACAAGCTGGCGGCCAGCTTCGTGACGGATCCGCAGGACTTCATCCGCGGAACCGACCCGGGGCCCGATCCGGATCCCGATCCGGACCCCGACCCGGATCCCGACCCGGATCCCGATCCGGATCCCGATCCGGATCCCGAGCCGACCCAGAACAGCATCACGATCACGATGCTGCAGGCCGACACCAATGTGACGTCGTTCGGCGTGGCGATGACCTCGGGCACCTGCCTGCCGTCGACGCTGACGCAGACCTGGATCTGCACGTTCACGGGCCCGCTCGCATCTTCGACGATCACCTTCTCGAATTATCAGCAGGTAAGGCAGAACGGCACCCTGCAGGAGAACAAGAAGGTCTGCGTTCCGCCGAACAGCGGCATCGTGTCGGGCAGGGGCGTGACCAACAGCGGCCTGGTCGATGAAAGCTCGACGCTCTCGTTCGCGAACGTGCTGGCGCAGGACTACAGCATTTCGATCGACGTGATCAAGGATGCCGCCAACAAGAACTGCTCCACGGGTCTTGTGGTCGCGCAGTAAGCCGGAACCGCTCCACAGAACCGCCCCGCGACCGCGGGGCGGTTTTTTTTTGACGCCGCGATCGAGGCCTCCCGCCGATCAGTAGCACCACGTGAGTCACGATGCTCCCGCGCACGCCGTGGCCGCAGCCTCACCGGACGCCGGCGACTCGCGGAGCCGCCCGTCGTTGGCGATGACGAGCTGCATCGCCTCGGCCGGGCCTCGCGCGTCGCATACGGTGAACGTGACGTTCGATCCTGCGTTGCCTCCGGACGGCTGGAACAACAGCCGCTTTCGTCCTGCCGTGGAGGCAAGACCCACCCCGCCACCGAGCGGCGGCCAGATGTGGACGATGCGTTCGCTTCCGCCGCGCTGGCGGTCGCCATCGCGGTCCTCGAACAACAACCAGCCCGCGTTCCAGTGGACGGTATCGGCGCAGCCGGTCCCATCAATCGGACAGGCCACGACATGCACCCCCCGCGTCGCCGCATGCCGGATCGCCGACTGGTAGGTATCCAGCAGCGCGGCGCGCGCGTCGGCGGCGCGCGCCGCATGCACCGCGCCGTTGGCGACGGCGCCGGCGATCGCGGCGAGTATCCCGATGATCGCGACGGCGGCGGCGAGTTCGGGAAGCGTGAAACCGGAAGCGGGATGCGGGCGCATGGGAACTCCTTCGTGGGAGAGCCCACGCTCCCGCGTCGCCGCGCGGCACTCCATCCGTGGCGGTCGAAACGGCGTGTAGGAAAACGGACGCGCCATGCACGTGCCATCCGCAGGCGTGCGAATAGACTGACGCCATGAAGGCCCGTCGCCGACCCGCCCGGATTCCGCTCGCGCCGCTCGCCGCGGCGCTTTTCATGCTCGCGGGGTGCCAGCGAGAGGCGCCCCGCAACACCGCCGCCACCGCGCTGTCCGAAGCGGAAGCCGTCGCGGTGGAGAACGGCGCGGTCAGCGTGGCGCCGGTGACGCCGGAGTCCCCGGGCGTGGCGCCGACTGAAAAGCCGTTGCGCTCCTCGCCGATCGACTGGTCCCCGGTCA
>CAMPHE010000095.1 GCA_946885815.1 uncultured Arenimonas sp. | reverse complement strand
GTGTTCCTGCTGCTGTCGCCCGGCTGGGAGGGCGACCGCTTCGGCGAACTGCTGCCGCGCCTGCTGATGACGGCGACCGCGTGCCTGCTCGCGTTCGGCCTGCTCGAAACCCGACCGCGGCGGCTGCCGCGCTGGCTGGCGCGCTGGGTGCTGCAATGCGCCGGCGTGGCGTTCGTGGGCCCGCCGACGCTGTGGTTCGCCTACGTGCTGACGACGCAGCACGACCCGCAGCCGTTCTGGATGAACCAGGAGCGGATGATCGGCTACGGCATGCTCAGCAGCCTCACGGTGATCATCGCGCCGTGGATGGCGATGGCGTCGCTCTACCGGCAGGTCGGCGAACGCGCACGGGCGCAGGCGCTCGCGTTCGCGCTGGAGCGCAGCGAGCTGGAGCGCCAGGCGCTGGATGCGCGGATGCGCGTGGTCGCGGCGCAGGTCGAGCCGCACTTCCTGTTCAACACGCTCGCGAACGTGCGCGAACTCGTCGAGACCGGCGCGCCGCAGGCGGGCGCGGTGCTGGGGCACCTGATCGACTACCTGCGTGCCGCGGTGCCGCGGCTGCACGAGCCGGCGAACACGGTGGCGCGCGAAGTGGAACTCGCGCGCGCCTACCTGGAGGTGATGCACATGCGCATGCCGGACCGGCTGACGTTCGCGATCGATGCGGCGCCGGCCGCGCTGGGGCAGCCGAGCCCGCCGATGGCGCTGCTGACGCTGGTCGAAAACGCGGTGCGGCACGGCATCGATCCGTCGGAAGCCGGTGGCCGGATCGACATCGCCGCGTCGGTGCGCGACGGCCGCGTGGTGCTGCGCGTCACCGACACCGGTGTCGGCGTGCGAGGCGGACGCGAAGGCCTCGGCACGGGGCTGGACGCGCTGCGCGACCGGCTGCGGATGGCACACGGCGACGACGCCACGGTCACGCTGGCGCCCCACGTCCCGCGCGGCACGGTCGCGACCGTCAGCTATCGCGCGCCTGCGGCGGCGAGCGACCGTCCGGAGGCGTCGGCGCCATGACGCCGGACGGTCCGACCGCGCTGGTCGCCGACGACGAGCCGCTGCTGCGCGCGGCGCTCGTGCGTGCGCTCGCGGCCGCATGGCCGGCGCTGCGCGTGGTCGCCGAATGCCGCAACGGCCGCGAGGCGGTGGAGAGCTTCGAGGCGCTGCGTCCCGACGTCTGCTTCCTCGACGTGCAGATGCCCGGCCTGTCGGGCGTCGAGGCGGCGGCGCTGATCGGCCGCCGCGCCCAGCTGGTGTTCGTCACCGCGTTCGACGCGTACGCGGTGCAGGCGTTCGCGCACGGGGCGCTCGACTACCTCGTGAAGCCGGTCGAACCGGCGCGGCTCGCCGACACCGTCGCGCGCGTGCAGGAGCGGCTCGGCGCCGCGCGGCCGGCCGGCGACACGGACGCGCTGATCGCCACGCTCGCGGCGCGGCTCGCGCGCGGCGCGCCGCCGCCCGGCCTGCGCTGGCTGCGCGCGTCGGTGGGGCAGACGGTGCGCGTGATCGGCGTCGACGAGATCGATTTCCTGCGCGCGGACGAGAAGTACACGCGCATCGGCTGGCGCGGCGACACCGGCCCGGCGACGGACGCGCTGGTGCGCACGCCGCTGCGCGAACTGCTCGGGCAGCTGGACCCGGAGCGTTTCGTGCAGGTGCACCGCGCGGTGGTGGTGAACCTGCGCGCGATCGACCATGTGGTGAAACACGACAACGAGACGGCGGCGGTCCACCTGAAGGGCCGCGACGAGGTGCTGCCGGTCAGCCGGGCATTCCTGCACGTGTTCCGGCAGATGTGAGCGACGGCGCGTCGGATCGTGCGAAACGCAGCCGGAAGGCCGCGCCTCGCGTCGATTCGAGCAGCTCGGCGTCCCCGCCATGCGCCCGCATGATCTCGCGCGTCAGGTGCAGTCCGAGGCCGCAGCCGTCGCGGTCCCAGCGTTCGCGCGAGAACGGCTCGAACAGGTGGCCGCGCAGCGCCAGCGGTACGCCGGGACCCTCGTCGACGACGTCGACCGTGGCATCGCCGCCGACGATGACGCTGATCTCGCCGCGGCCGCCCCCGTGCGCGACGGCGTTCGCGACCAGATTCGTCAGCGCCCGGGTGATCGCGTTCGCGTCCGCCGGTACCTGCACCGGGCACGCCGGCGCCCGCAGGCCCAGTTCGTAACCCGACGCGATCGCCAGCGGCGCCATTTCGCCGACCACATCCTTCGCCAGCGCGACCAGATCGATCGTCGCCGGTCGCCGCGCCGCCAGCGACAGCCGTTCGACGTCGAGCATCTGCCCGACCAGATGCACCATCCGCGTCACGACGCGCTGCAACTCGGTGCGCGCGGGTCCTGGAGGGAGCGCCTCGGCCTGCAGCGAAACGATCGCCAGAGGCGTCCGCAATTCATGCGCCACATCGGTGACGAAGCGACGCCGACGCCCGAGTTCGTCAGACAGCCGGTCGAGCGCGGCGTTGAAGCTGCGCACGAGTGGCAGCAGCTCGCCCGGCACGCGTCGCTCGCCGATGCGGTGGTCCGGGTCGTCCGGCCCGACGGCGACCGCGTCGGCCACCAGCGGCCGCAGCGCCGCGGTCAGCAGCGGCACCGCGACCAGCAGCGCGGTCGTCGCCACCACGCCGACGCCGACGACGATCAGCAGCAGGCCTTCGCGGAACAGGTAGTGCAGCGCGTGCGCGAGGGTGATCGTGGACGGGTCGATGCCGCCCGCCGCGAACAGCGCCCCGCCCTGCCGCACCACCGACGCGTCGGACAGCGGCCGGTCGATGCCCCGCACGTGGAAACGGGCGATGCCCAGCCCCGAGCCGTCGCCGACGAGCAGCCGTTCGGCGGCGGCCGGCACGTCGCCATGGCGGTAGTGGTGGCCCGCGATGTCGGCGAACAGCCAGAAATGCGGATTGGCGCGGGCGATGTCGGCGAGCGCGCCGTCGTCCGGCAGCACCAGCGTGTCCCCGTGCAGGCGCACCGTGTCGGCCGCGAGGCTCAGCGCGATCGTCGGGCCGGCGTGGTGGCGTTCGCCGCCAGCCGCGAGGCTGCGCCAGCTGAACAGCACGAAGCCGGCGACGAACACCGTCGCGAACACCGCGACGAAGATCGCGGCCGCGCGCAGCTTCAGCGACGGCCGCCGGTTCAGCATGGCTGGAGCAGGTACCCGACGCCGCGGACGGTGCGGATTTCGACGTCGGCCCCGGCGTCCTGCAGGCGCCTGCGCAGCCGCGACACCTGTGTTTCCAGCGCGTTGGCGGTGACGTCGGCCGCGAAGCCGTACAGCGCGCCCTCCAGGTGCTCGCGCTGCACGACGCGGCCGGCGCGCCGCAGCAGCAGCTCGAGCAGCGCGAGCTCGCGTCGCGGCACGGCGAGCGGCACGCCGCCCGCGCGCACGTCGCGCGACGCCGGGTCGAACGCCAGCCGTCCCACTTCGATTGGCGGCGCGCCGGGCGTGCCGCCCGGGCGCCGGCACGCCGCGCGCAACCGCGCCAGCAGCTCGCCAAGCGCGAACGGCTTCACGAGGTAGTCGTCGGCGCCGGCGTCGAGGCCTTCGATCCGATCGGCGATTTCGTCGCGCGCGGTCAGCACGATGATCGACGCCGGCGACGGCCGCGACTTCGCGACGGCCACCAGCCGCAGCCCGTCGCCGTCCGGAAGCCGGCGGTCGAGCAGGATCACGCGGTAGTCGGCGCTCAGCGCCGCGCCGAACGCGTGCGCGAGGCTGCCGACGCGGTCCACGACCCAGCCTTCGCGTTCGAGCGCGCGCGCGACCGTCGCCGCCAGCGTCGGCTCGTCCTCGACCAGCAGGATGCGCATGCCGTCTTCCATCGGGGGATTGTCGCCGCGAAAGCTTGCCGCAGTCTGGCGCGTCCGGGCATCGCGTGTCAGGTGGCGGCCAGCGTGCGCGGCCACCATGGCGACGTGCGGAACGATCCGCGATGAACCGGAGGTCTGTCGATGAAACCCGAAATCCGAGCCGCCGCGGTCGCGTTCGCCGTGCTGCTGCTCGCACCGATGCTTTCGGCGCTGCCGGTACGCGCGGCGTCGCCCGCACCCGTCGCGATCCGCGCCGACGACACCGCGATCGCCGCGTTTTTCGACGCCTTCATGGTCGAGCAGCGCGACGAGATGCGCATCCCCGGCGCGGCGATCGTGGTCGTGCGCGACGGCCGCACGGTGTTCGCGAAAGGCTACGGCGTCGCCGACGTGGCGTCAGGCGAGCCGATCAACGTCGAGCGAACGCTGTTCCGCGCCGCTTCGATCTCCAAGCTGCTGCCGTGGGTGCTCGCCATGCAGCTCGTGGAGCAGGGCCGGCTCGATCTCGATGCGGACGTCAACGATTACCTCGATTTCCGGATCGCCCCGTCGCACGGCCGGCCGATCACGATGCGGCACCTGATGACGCATACGGCCGGTTTCCCCGAGCGTTTCCATGGCGTGTTCGATCCGGACCTGGCGACGCCGCTGGGCCGCAAGCTCGCGGACAACCTGCCCGAACGAACGCATCCGCCCGGCGCGGTCGTCGCCTATTCGAACTACGGCGCGGCGCTGGCGGGCTATATCGTCGAGCGGCGGCATGGCCAGCCGTGGGAGCGCATCGTCGAGGAGCAGGTGTTCGCGCCACTGGCGATGCGGCATTCGACCGTCGCGCAACCGGTGCCGCCCGCGATGCAGGCGTCGCTGGCGTCGACGTATCACTACGGGAACCCGGCGCCGGCGCCGTTCCGCACCACGCCGCTGGTGCCGATGGGCGCGCTGACCGCGTCGGCGGCGGACATGGGACGCCTGCTCGCGCTGTTCGTCGACGGCGCGCGTGGCATCGATGGCATCGTCTCCGCCGCGACGCTGCGCCGGATGATGACGCTGGAACAGCCGCTCGGGCCCGCGCTCGCGGACGGCATGGGGCTCGGCCTGCTCGTCGGCGACTACCGGGGCGTGCGCTACGCGGGTCACGCCGGCAACATGGAGGCGCTCGCGACCGATCTCGAAGTGCTGCCCGCGCACGGCATCGGCTGGTACTACGTGTTCACGAGCCAGGGCGCGTACGAAGACGCGCGCGCCGTCCGCGAGAAGCTGCTGCACGCGTTCGTCGACCGGTTCGCCGCGCCGCTGCGGCCGCTGCCGGAGGTGGCGGACGCGACGGTCGCATCGACCGCGGCCGAGGTCGCCGGCATCTACCTGAGCACGCGCCGCATCCATCGCGGCCCGCTGATGTTCAGCGGCCTGATGAACACCACCGACGTGGTCGCCGAAGCCGACGGCAGCCTGCGCATCGAGTCCAGCGGCAAGCGCACGCACTGGATTCCGGTCGCCCCCGATCGTTTCGTCGACCGTGCGACCGGCATCGGACTCAGTGCGACGCGCGATGCCGACGGCATCGTGCAGGGGATCGGCAGCGCCGCCCTCTACCCGGCGGCGGTGTTCGAGCGGCGGCCGCCATGGGTCGCCGCCGTGCCGGCGCTCGCCGCCTTCTCGTTCGGTACGGTGTTGCTGGCCGCCCTGGTGCGGCCCGCGGTGTGGCTCGTCGAAACGTGGCGAAGCCGGCGCGCGGGAAAGGCCGCGCCGCCGGTCCCCGCGTCGGCTCGCCGCGCGCGCGTCGCGTTCTGGCTGTTGTTCGCGACGCTGCTTGGCTGGGGCGGCGTCGGCCTGAGCCTCGCGATCGACTTCGGGTCGCTGTTCACGCTGCCGGCGCTCGTGCGCCTGCCGCTGGCGGCGATGACGCTGGCGTCCGCGCCACTGGCCGCACTGCTGGTCTTCGACGCGGCACGGCGGTGGCGCGACCCGATCCACGGCGGGCGGCGACGCTTCGGCGCGACGCTCGTCGCGGCCGCGGCGATCGGCACGGCGGCGCTGCTTTACGGGCTGCAGCTGTGGCGTTTCACGCCGACGTGGTAGAAGGCACGGCGCGTCAGTGTTCCGCGATGCCGTGGGTGCCCGCGCCGGCATCGCCCTCGAGCTTCCGCTCCTCGCGCTCGTCATCCAGCTGCGCCAGATACTCGTCGAGCGTCTTGCCTTCGGCGGCCGCTTCGGCCGTGGCCGCCTCGCCGAGATGCGTCGAATAGCTGAGCCGCACGGTGTCGCCGGCAGCCTCGCGCAGCGTGGCGACGTGCCGCAGCATCGCCAGCATCATCGCCGCGCTGTCGGTGCCGGTGACGACCTTGCCGCCGAGCACCATCAGCCATTCCTCGCCGCGCAGGCCGGCGCCGCCGAAAATCCGGCCCTGCCCGTCGACCAGATGCGCGTGCTCGGCCAGCGGCCGCGCCGCCACCGGGCGCGCGGCACCGCGGGATTTCTTCCGGCGTGCGTCGCGTCTGGCCTTGGAATGGATCGACATCGTCAGCCGCGGGAATCGAGAGGTGTCATGCCGCGAGTATAGGCGCCGTCGGCAGCGGGCCGTCGGCTCGCGGAAGCCTGGCCACGCCTTTTCAGGACCTCACGCGTCCGGGCACCCGCACGGCGTGCAGCGGCAGCAGCGGCAGTCGGTGCAGCGGCAGTCGGCGCAGGCGCAGCACGGGCAGGCGGGGGTGTCGATGGCGGGGGTGGTCATGGCGTTCTCCTGTGGGCGGCGGGATGCCGCGGAGCACAGGCTGGGGCTTGCCCCGATGGGAAGGTCAACCGCGGGTTTCGGTCTCGCGCGGCATTGACCTTGCCCACGCGGGAAGGTCCAGACTGGCGCGCGACCCGACCGGAGACCGCCGCCATGGCTCGCCCCACCCTTCGCCCCGAACTGGCCGACGCCCGCCGCGAGGGCCTGCACAACATCGGCGAGGCCGCCGCCGCGACCGGTG
>CAMPHE010000094.1 GCA_946885815.1 uncultured Arenimonas sp. | reverse complement strand
ACGGGACGATCGCTCATCGGGGTGGACTCCAGCAGGTTGCGCACTCGGCGCACGACCGGACCGGGACGGTCGGCCATCGCCACGGCGAGGACGGGGGTGGTGCGCGGGCCGGCATGCGCCAGACACGCGGCGAGGCATTCGGCGAGCGGCCGGCCGCTGCCGGCGACGCGCGCGGCGCGGGCATCGCAGGCGTCTTCGGCGAGCGCCTCCAGACGCGCGAGGGCATGCGTCGCCAGCGGGTGGAACGCGAGCGGCAGCGCCGCCAGCCGCTGCAGCACGCGCCAGCGCGGATCGCGTCGCTGCAGGTGCGCCAGTTCGTGCGCGAGCAGCGCGCGACGCTGCGCGGTCGGCAGCGCGGCCACCCAGGCCGGCAACACCAGCCGGCCATCGGGCAGCAGCAGCGGGCTGGCGAGGCCGTCGAGCGCGTGCACCGGTGGCGCGGGCAGCGCGAGCACGTCCGCGACGTGCCGCAGGTCGGCCTGCAGCGCGGTGTCGGCGCGCGCGCCACGACGACGCACTTCGCGGTCGAGGCGCGAGACCGACGCGGTCTGGCCCAGCACGCGCAGCGCGCCGGCGCCCAGCGCCAGCAGCCAGACGGCGACCAGCGCGAAGGCGAGGGCGTCGGGCAGTGCCAGGGCCAGACCGGGATTCGACGGCGGGACGGCGCGCGTGGACGGCGCAGGCGATCCGGCGACGCCGGCGACGGCGACGGCGGCGTCCGTGCGCATCGGGCCACCGGCCCGGATGTCGGCGAGCGTGCCCCCGGAATCCGGCACGGCGACCGCCTGCGGCGCGACGACGGTCGCCGTGTTCGCGGCCTCGGCGCGCGGCGTCTGCACCGACGGCCACGTGCGCGCGACCTGCAGCGACGTCGTCGCCAGCGCGCCGAACAGCGCGAGGCGCCACGCCAGTTCGGCCCAGCCCGGGTGCTTCAGTGCCCCGCAGCGTTCGGCGAACCACACCGCGCCGAGCAGCAGCGTCGCGTGCAGCAGCAGCGTCAGCACCGCGCCGGCGGCGAGTTCGACGGCGCTCACGGCTTCTTCCCCGCGAGCAGCGCCTGCACCTTCTCGAGGTCGCCGCCGGCCACGTCCTCCTCGCTGACGAGGTGCGCGAGCAGCGCCTGCGGGTCGCCGCGGAACAGCGACTGGATCAGGCCGCCGACCATGCTGCGGCGCACCTGCGATTCGTCGACCAGCGCGCGATAGACCAGCTGCCGGCCGTCGCGGCGCGCGGCGACCAGGTCGCGCTTCGCCAGCCGCGTCAGCACCGTCGCGACCGTGGTGTGGGCAAGGCCGCGACGCACCGCGAGTTCGGCGGCGACGTCGGCGACGCTGGTCTCGCCGCGCCAGAGCACGCGCATCACGTCGAGCTGGAGGTCGCTGAGGGCGATGTCGCCGGCGTCGGTATCGGTCGTCATGAGCTGGCTCTACAGGTGTCGTACGACAGTTGTAGAACACAGCCGACCGGGAAACAAGTAGTCCGGAAGTCATGGCGCCCGCTGAGGGGCGCCGGCCGGCAGGAAGAGGCGCCCCGGCGGAATGCCGGGGCACCGTGGGGTGGGCTTTACTTGACGCCCTTGAGGGCGACGATCGTGCTGACGGTTTCCGTCACGTCACCGCCGTAGTTCGGGTCGTACGCACCGGCCGTCGCATCGAGCTGCGCCTGCCCCGAACCGAACGGCGTGCCGCTCATCGAGAACAGCGTGGTGGAGAAGCGCGTCGGCGTCGGACCGCACGGGGTGCTCGTGTAGAAGCTGCCCTGGGCGATGTTGAAGCGGTTCGCACGCTGGCTCAGCGAGCCTTGCAGCGTCGTCGTCGTGTCCGCCGAGCAGGTGACGCTGCCGGTCACGGTGACGCGGCCGCTGTGACGCTGCACCGTGAACTTGTCGTCGAGCACGACCGACATCGCCAGCGCCTCCGGCGGCGGCGGGTTGACGATGCTGACCTCGCCCCATGCCGCGGTCTCGCCGCCTTCGCAGTGCTGCTCGAAGCTCGCGCGGAAGCGGACCAGATAGCCGAACGGGCCGTACTCGGCCTCGTGCACCTCGAAGCGGCCGGTGAGCGTGTTGCAGCCGCGGCCGTCGCCGGAAAGGCTCAGGCCCGGCGTGTGGTCGGCCTGGAACGGGTAACGCGTCGCGCCCTCGTAGACGCCCGGCAGAAGCTGCGAGCCCGCCGGCGCCGCGAATTCGAGGTTCCACCACGTGTCGGTCCAGACGGCGACGTGGACGACGCGCAGGTCGCTGCTCGCGGTGCCGTCGACGCCGTCGGTGTAGCTCCAGGTCTGGCCCTGGCTGATGTAGTCGCCGGCGTCACCGGTGAACACGAGCGACGACTGCGCCGACACGGCGGGCGCGACGAAAAGCAGCGCGACGGCGGCGAGGCCGCGAATACCCGCGCGGAGGGGGGAAAAGAGCATGCAGGATCTCCTGGAAAGCGTCGTCGAGGTTCCGTCGGCGCCGACGCATCGCCGACGGAAGGCCGCGCTCGCGCGCGGGCGGCGCATCGTAATGCAGTCATTTCCGATACCCGGGGTGAGCCCCGGTGTCGTGCGTCGCGAGGTGTGATGATTTCCGTCAGCCGGCGAATCACCCGCACATGGACCGCCCGACGACGACCCCGATGCCGACCTCCCCGCCCGCCACCGACGCGCCCGGCTTCGAAGCGCGGATCGCCGCGCACCGCGGGATCCTGCGCAAGGTCGCCGCGAGCTATGCCCGCGACCCCGACGACCGCGCCGACCTGATGCAGGAGATCTCGCTGCAGCTGTGGCGCGCGTGGCCCGGCTACACGCCGGACCGGCCGTTCCCGACGTGGATGTATCGCGTCGCGCTGAACGTGGCGATCAGCCACCGCCGTCGCGAATCGCGGCGGCCCGTGGCCGACCGGCTCGAGGAGCGCCACGAGGACCTCGTCGGCGACGCGGACGTCGACGCGGAAACGCGGCAGCGGCTGGCGCTGGTGCGCCGGGCGATGCAGGCGCTCGCGCCGCTCGACCGCGCGCTGCTGCTGCTGCACCTGGACGGCGTCGGCCATCGCGACAGCGGCGAGGTGCTGGGCCTGAGCGAATCGAACGTGGCGACCCGGCTCGGCCGGATCCGCCAGCAGCTGCGCCGCGACAGCGGCGCGTGACCGGAACCTGGAGGAAACGATGGAAATGAGCGAACTGGAACGCGCGTGGCAGGGCCTCGACGAGCGCCTCGCGGGCCTCGAACGGCATGCGCGGCGCGAACGCGAGCACCGCGCGTTCGATACGGTGCGCGCGCGGCTGCGCGGGCTGACGATCGGGCAGATGGTGCAGCTGGTGGTCGGTGTCGGCATCGTGCTGTTCGCCGGGCCGTACTGGGTCGGCCACCTCGATGACGCGACGCATCTGGTCGTCTACGGCATCGCGATCCATCTCTACGGCCTCGCGCTGCTGATTCTCGCGGCGACGCAGCTGATGGCGGTGTGGCGCGTGGATTACCGGCAGCCGGTGGTCACCGTGCAGCGGCGGCTGGTGCAGCTGGCCTGGCTGCGCGTGCGCAGCGAGCGCTGGCTGCTGATGGCGGGGTTCGTGGTCTGGGTGCCGGTGATCTTCGCGGCGGCGGCCGCGGTCGGCATCGATGCGTGGACGACGAACCCGTGGTCGGTGCTGGCGAACCTGGCCGTCGGTGTGGCGATGGCGGCCGGCGTCGGCTGGCTGACGTGGCGCTTCCCGGACCGGTTCTTCAAGGATGCGGCGGGGAGGTCGCTGCGCGAAGCGCAGCGCGAACTCGGCGACCTGGTCGACGATCAGTAATACGCCCAGCGCGTCATGTGGAACGAGGTGCCGAGCAGCGCCGGCAACCGCGTGGTGATGCCCGCGGCGACATGCGCGGTCGCGCGGGTATGGCCTTCGACGAGGACCGTCGCGCCGTCGGGGCCCTGCACGATCACCAGCGGCGGGTAGCGGTGCCCGGAGGCCATCGCGGCCGCCACCGCGCGCACGTTCGCGTTCGCGTTTTCGGGCGCATCGACCGCGCCGAGGTTGGCCGCGCCGTCGGCGACGCGCCGGCTGCCGCCCGACAGCGTCCGCCACGTGCCGTGGTTCGCGTAACGGAGGTCGGCGACTTCCGCCGGCTCCAGTTCGACGCGGCGCCACTGCGTGTCGTCGGGGAAGCCGGTGAAAAGCAGCTTGTCGTCGTCCCAGCCGCGGATGGACTTCAGCATCGCGTGGCGGAAGTGGCTGGCGGCGGCGTCGGTGCGGTCGGGGTGGTCGACGATCGTCGCGCGGTCGCGTCCGGCGCGCGCCAGGATGCCGGTGTATACCGGGCCGAAGCGCGGCGAATCGATCTCGGCGCGAATGAACGCGAGCACGACCTCGTCCGGACCCGCGACGCCGCGCTCGATCATGCGTCGGCGTGGTTCTTCAGGATCAGCGTCGCGAGCCACGGCTCGCCGTTCGCGGTGAGTTCCAGCGGCGTCTGCGCCCAGCCGGTCAGCACCATCGCTTCGGCGATGCTGAACTCCAGCTGCGGTTTGGTGAACCTGCGCTCGCCGGCGGCGACCGCCTCCAGCACCGCGCGCGACGGCATCGGCGCGTCCATCTCCGCGGCCTTCACGGCCTCGGCGCTGTCGTCGCCGCCGCCGCCGTGCTGCGCGAGCCATTCAATGCGGCGCAGCGCGTCGCTCTGCGCGTCCTTCCCCGACGACACCTCGGGCGCCGCGGCGGCGAGGCTCTTGTGCAGCGTGTTGAGCTGGCCGGCGACCTTCATCCGCTGCAGGTTCGCGGCATCGCGGGCGTGTTCGGCGTCCTCGACGTCCTGGCGCAGGCGGTCCAGTTCGGCGCCGTTCGTCGCGGGCGCGTCGGGCGTCGCGCCGACGCGCGTGGCCGGCAACGCGGCGAGCGCATCGTCGATCCGCGCCAGCCATTCGGCGCGCTCGGGCAGCGCCGGGGCCTGCCCGATCGCGGCACGAAGCGCCAGCAGCGGGGCGCGGGGGTCGGTCATCGCGCGCTCACCTTCCCGGTCCGACGTCGATGAACTGCAGGAACTCGGCGCGCGTGCGCGCGTCGTCGCGGAACGTGCCGAGCATCTTCGACGTGACCATGCTGACGCCACGCTTGTGGATGCCGCGCGTGGTCATGCATTCGTGCGCGCCTTCGACCACGACGCCGACGCCGCGCGGCTGCAGCACGTCCTGGATGCAGCGGGCGATCTGCGCGGTCATCTTCTCCTGCACCTGGAAGCGGCGCGCGTACGCCTCGACGACGCGTGCGAGCTTGCTGATGCCGACCACCTTGCCGTCGGGCAGGTAACCCACGTGCACCTTGCCGATGATCGGCGCCATGTGGTGCTCGCAGTGCGATTCGTATTCGATGTCGCGCAGGACGATCAGCTCGTCGTAGCCGCAGACCTGTTCGAACGTGCGCGCGAGGTATTCGGTGGGGTCGATCGCGTAGCCGCTGAACCAGTCGCGGTAGGCCTTGGCGACGCGCTTGGGCGTGTCGACGAGGCCCTCGCGCGTCGGGTCTTCGCCGGCCCAGCGCAGCAGCACGCGCACGGCGTCCTCGGCCTGTTCGCGGCTCACGCCGGGTTCGACCGGATCGATCGGCGTCGTCGGATCGGAAGACATGGCGGCTCCGTCGGGGGCTGGATCGCGGCGGCCGTGCGGCCCGGATCCCGGGCCGACAGTCTAGACCGCCGGGCGGGGTCGGGTCGCCCGTTCCGACACCACGAGCGCCAGCGCGACGATCGCCGACGCCAGCGCGAACGGCGCGCCGGGGAAGTGCCACGCCGCGTCCGGGTCGATCGAGGCCGCGAACACCGACGCGTAGAGCAGCGGCGCGAACACGCCGCACAGGCTCGCGAGGCTCATGAACGCACCCTGCAGGCGGCCCTGTTCACGCGGATCGACATCGCGCGTCGCCAGTGCCTGCACCGACGGGTTGGCGAGGCCCCAGAACGCCATCACCGGGATGCCGAGCAGGAACACCCAGCCCTGCCCGGCGAACGTATAGAGCAGGAAGCCGGCGAGGCCGGCGCACTGGCCGAGCAGCAGCGCGCGGCGTTCGCCGAGGGCCTTCACGATGCGGCCGATCAGCCCGGCCTGGACGATGGTCGTGCACAGGCCGACGAGCGCCAGCACGTAGCCGACCTGCTTGATGCCCCACTCGTAACGCACGTCGGCGAACAGCACGAACACGCTCGGGAACACGTAGTGCGCGAGCGCGTCGAGGAAGATGACCGCGGCCAGCCCGAACACCTGCGGGTAGCGGCGCAGCAGCACCAGCGCGCCGACCGGGTTCGCGTGCGCCCAGTCGAAGCGCGCGGAGCGGCGTTCCTTCGGCAGCGATTCGGGCAGCACGAACAGGCCGTACAGGAAATTGCCGAGCGCCAGCGCCGCTGCCGCCCAGAACGGCGCGCGCACGTCGATGTCGCCCAGTACGCCGCCGACCACCGGGCCGACGATGAAACCGAGCCCGAACGCGGCGCCGAGCAGGCCATAGGATTTCGCACGTTTCTCCGCCGGCACCACGTCGGCGATGTACGCGTTGGCGATGGAGAAGCTGGCGGCGGTGAGCGCCGAGATCACGCGGCCCACGAGCAGCCACGGCAGCGAGTTCGCGAGCGCCATGAAGATGAAATCCAGGCCGAGCCCGAGGCACGACAGCAGGATCACCGGCCGGCGCCCGAAGCGGTCCGACAGCGCGCCCTGCACCGGGGTCGCGAGGAACTGGATCGCCGCGAACACGGTGCCGAACACGCCGACCCACCACGCCGCGGTCGCGGTGTCGCCGCCGACGAACTCCTCCACCAGGTGCGGGAGCACCGGGATGATCAGGCCGAAC
>CAMPHE010000093.1 GCA_946885815.1 uncultured Arenimonas sp. | reverse complement strand
TCTCCCGGGACACAAGTCCCCTGAAGGAACCATCAAGACCAGGTGGTTGATAGGCTGGATGTGTAAGCGCGGCAACGCGTTGAGCTGACCAGTACTAATGATCCGTGCGGCTTGATCATATAACCTCGAGTCGCCTTACCCTCGACAACACGTCGACGAGGTATCGCCACAACACGTTCGCTACTTCCCAACTTACGAGAGGCCGGCGCGGCCCCACGTCCCGAAAGGACGCGAATCCCGCGACCCTCCACCCTCTCCCTGGCGACCATAGCGCTGTGGAACCACCCGATCCCATCCCGAACTCGGAAGTGAAACGCAGCTGCGCCAATGGTAGTGTGGCCTAAGCCATGCAAGAGTAGGTCATCGCCAGGGGCTTTTCCCCGAAACCCCCGCCAGTCATGGCGGGGGTTTCTTTTTGCGGCGGCGAAAAGGGACCCGCCTCGTCGGGCCGGGCGACGCCGCCGCCGGTACCCGGCGCCGGCACCGGACTGCCATCGACAGCCCGTCCAGCGGCGTGTTAAGAAAGCGCGAAGGCGTCACGGCGTACCCGACTGCGGTGGGCTGGCACCGACCCCGAACCCCGCCACCGCGCACCACGGGCAGATTTCCAGCGATGAACGCCGTGCACGAACCATCCGGGCCGTCGAGCGCCGCATCGTCGACGGGTATCGACGGTGCCTTCGCCGAAGCGGCCCGCCTGCTCGGGCGCGATCCCGAGCGTGCGGCGGCGCTCGCGCGCGAGGGTCTCGCGCACGCCGGACCGCATCCGCCGATGGAGCTGCTGCTGGCCCAGGCCGATGCCGCCTGCGGGCGGATCGACGCCGCGGTGGAACGGTTGCAGCGTCTTGCGACGGAGCACCGCGACTGGGGCGCGGCCCTGTTCGAGCTCGGCCTGCTGCACGCGCGAGCCGGTCGGGGCGACGAGGCCATCGCGGCCTTGCGGGAGGCGGTCCGGCGGACGCCGGCGCTCCCCGGCGCGTGGCTCGCGCTCGGCGATCACCTCGCCGCGATCGGTGACGAAGCGGAATCCGCCGCCGCCTACGCCAGCCACCTGCGGTTCGCGACGGCGGACCCGACGCTGATGCGCGCCGCGTCGAGCCTCGCGGCCAACGACCTGTCGACCGCCGAACGCCTGCTGCGCGGGCACCTGCATGCGCATCCGACCGATATCGCCGCCATCCGCATGCTGGGCGAACTCGCCGCCCGCATCGGCCGCCTCGACGACGCCGCCGCACTTCTGGCGCGCTGCGTCGAGCTCGCGCCCGCGTTCACCGCGGCCCGCCTCAACTTCGCCACCGTGCTGCATCGCGCCGGCAAGCCGGAAGCGGCGCTGCGGCAGATCGAGCGGGTGCTGGACGACGAACCACGCAATCCCGGCGCGCGCAATCTGCGTGCGGTCGTGCTCTGCCGCCTCGGCGACTATGCGCCGGCGATCGCCACCTATGACGAACTGCTGCGCGAATACCCGCGACACGGGCGCATCTGGCTGAGTTTCGGCCACGCGTTGAAGACCGCCGGCGAGCCGGCCGCCGCGATCGACGCCTACCGCCGCAGCATCGCGCTGGAGCCGGGGTTCGGCGAAGCGTGGTGGAGCCTCGCCAATCTGAAGACGTTCCGCTTCACCGCCGGGGACATCGCGGCGATGCGGCTGCAGCTGGCGCGTAC
This sequence comes from uncultured Arenimonas sp., assembly GCA_946885815.1. The sequence continues at coordinate 5,151 of CAMPHE010000093.1, read as the reverse complement.
GGAGGTGACCGGCGACCAGCGCGCCCAGTTCGAGTTCGCGCTGGCGAAGGCGCTCGAGGATGCCGAGGATTTCCCCGCGGCCTTCGCCCACTACGCGCGCGGCAACGTGCAGCGCCGCGCGAGCGTGCCGTATCGCCGCGAAGACACGACGCGGCGGATCCGCGATGCGATCACCCGCCTCGATGGGGCGTTCTTCGCCGAGCGCGCCGGCGCCGGTTGCCGGTCCGACGCGCCGATCTTCATCGTCGGGTTGCCCCGCGCCGGTTCCACGCTGGTGCAGCAGATCCTCGCCAGCCATCCCCTCGTCGAAGGCACCGACGAGTTGCCCGACGTGATCGCGCTGACGCAGGACCTGCGGCGCGCCGCCGGCCCCGGCGCGAGCTATCTCGACGCGCTCGCGACCCTGTCGTCCGAACGCCTGCGCGAACTGGGCGAAAGCTATCTGCAGCGCACGCGCGTGCACCGCAAGAGCGGCCGCCCGCATTTCATCGACAAGATGCCGAACAATTTCATGCACGTCGGCCTGATCCACCTGATGCTGCCGGAGGCGCGCATCGTCGACGTGCGCCGGCATCCGCTCGGCTGCTGCTTCTCGGGTTTCAAGCAGTATTTCGCCCGCGGCCAGTCCTTCAGCTACGGGCTGGCGGACATCGGTCACTACTATCGCGACTACGTCGCCTTGATGGCGCATGTCGACGCCGTGCTGCCGGGTCGCGTCCACCGCGTGGTCTACGAACGACTCGTCGACGACACCGAAGCGCAGGTCCGCGCGCTGCTGGCGCACTGCGGGCTGGAATTCGACCCGGCGTGCCTGCGGTTCTTCGAGAACGACCGGCCCGTCCGCACCGCCAGTTCAGAGCAGGTCCGCCAACCGATCTACCGCGACGGCGTCGAGCACTGGCGCCATTTCGAACCGTGGCTCGGACCGCTGCGCGACGCGCTCGGCGACGTGCTGCATTCCTATCCGGAGGCGCCCGCGGGGATCGTGGCGTCGTACCGGGCCAACGCGACACCACCTGGGGAGTTCCGATGAGACGAAGGGCGAGACGTATGCCGCACCGGCTGGCGCGGCTGCCGCTGGCGACGGCGATCTGGCTGGCGATGACGCCGATGGCGTGGGCCCAGTCGGCCGGGCCGGACGAGGCGCAGGCCTCGCCCGTGCTCGACGCGATCGAGGTCACCGCGCAGAAGCGCAGCGAAAACCTGCAGGAAGTCCCGATCAGCATCGACGTGCTCGGCACCGAGCAGATCGACCAGCTGAACATCGACGACCTCGAGGACATCACCACGGCGTTCCCGTCGGTGTCGTTCCAGCGCCTCGGCGAAGTACCGAGCAACGCGCAGGTGTACATGCGCGGCGTCGCCAGCGGCGGCGACGGCAACCACTCCGGTTCGCTGCCGACCGTCGGCGTGTACCTCGACGAGCAGCCGATCACGACGATCCGCGGCCCGATCGACATCCACCCCTACGATCTCGCCCGGGTCGAGGCGCTCGCCGGCCCGCAGGGCACGCTGTACGGCGCGAGCTCGCTCGCGGGCACGCTGCGCATCATCACCAACAAGCCCGATCCGACCGGGTTCGCGTCGGGCTACGGCGTCGAGTTCAACACCGTCGACCACGGCGGCGTCGGCCACGTGCTGGAAGGCTTCGTCAACCTGCCGATGAGCGACGCGATGGCGCTGCGCATGGTCGCGTGGGACAAGCGCGACGCCGGCTACATCGACAACGAACCGGGCACGATCACGTTCCCGAGTTCGGGCATCACTGTCGACAATGCCGGCCTCGCCCGCGACGATTTCAACTTCGTCGACACCGCCGGTGCGCGCCTCGCGCTCGGCATCGACCTCGGCGACGAATGGACGATCACGCCGTCGGTGATCACGCAGAACCAGACCATGAACGGCAGCAACGGCGTCGACCGCGGCGTGGGCGAGCTGTCGACGCACCAGTTCAAGCCGCAGACGGCGCGCGACCACTGGACGCAGTCGGCGCTGACGGTGGAAGGCCGCATCGGCGATTTCGACCTCACCTACGCGTTCGCGCATTTCAACCGCGACCTCGAGACCGAATCGGACTACACCGACTACGCGTACTGGTACGACACGCTGTTCGGCTACGGCACGTACTTCGTCGACGACGGCGGCGAGATGATCGACCCGTCGCAGTACATCCAGGCCGAGAACGGCTTCCGCAAGACGAGCCACGAGCTGCGCCTCGCATCGCCGGCCGAGCATCGCCTGCGCTTCGTCGCGGGCGTGTTCTGGCAGGAGCAGGTGAACGACATCAAGGAGCGTTACTTCGTCGACGGGCTGGCGACGTCGCTGGAAGTGCCCGGCTGGGACGACACGCTGTGGCTGACCAAGCAGGACCGCGTCGACCGGGACCGGGCGCTGTTCGGCGAGGTGTCGTTCGACATCACCGACCGCCTGACCGCGACGGCCGGCATGCGCTTCTTCGACGTCGACAACAGCCTGCGCGGCTTCTTCGGCTTCGGTGCCGGGTACTCGGGCAACGAGACGTACGGCCAGGGTGCCTGCCTCGCCGACCCGTCGCTGCCGCCGTACGAGGACACGCCGTGCGAGGTGTTCGACAAGCGCGTCGAGGAGAACGACCACATCGGCCGCGTGAACCTCAGTTACGACCTCACCGACGACGTCATGGTCTACGGCACGTGGTCGGAAGGGTTCCGGCCCGGCGGCATCAATCGTCGCGGCACGCTGCCGCCGTACCTGTCCGATTACCTGACGAACTGGGAGTTCGGCTGGAAGGCCGCTTTCGCCGACGGCCGCCTCGTGTTCAATGGCGCGGTGTTCCAGCAGGACTGGGAGGACTTCCAGTTCTCGATCCTCGGCCAGAACGGCCTCACCGAGATCAAGAACGCGAACAACGGCCGGATCCGCGGCCTCGAGATGGACCTGCGCTGGGCGGCGACCTACAACCTGACGCTCACCGGCGGCGTCGCCTTCTACGACGCCGAACTGACCGAGAACTACTGTGGCCTGGCCGAGCCGGACGGGACGCCGGTCACCGAGTGCGCCGATCCCGACTGGGAGTTCGACCGGGCGTTCGAAGGCACGCAGCTGCCGGTCACCGCGCCGTTCAAGGGCAACCTGACGGCCCGCTACGAGTTCGAGCACGCCGGCTTCGACGTGCACTTCCAGGGCCGGGTCGTGCACGAGGGCGAGCGGGAGACCGACCTGCGCGAAGGCATCCGCGAGATCCTCGGCACGCTCGACGCGTACACGATGCTCGACCTGTCGGCCGGCTTCGGCCGCGGCAGCTGGAACCTCGACCTGTACGTGAAGAACGCGACCGACGAACGCGCCGAACTGTCTCGCTTCACGCAGTGCGCGGAGACGACCTGCTTCGCCCAGCCGTACGACGTGATCGCGCAGCCCCGCACCTGGGGCCTGCGCTTCTCGCAGGAGTTCTGAGGGAGGGTTCGGGCCCGGCCGATCCGTCGGCCGGGCCCGGAAACTCAGCGCAGCGCGTAACCGAACTGCTGGCGGAACTGCTCGGCGAATTCCTCGTAGTCGAACCGCTGGTTCTGCGGGCCGAGGTGTTCGATCTTGAGCGCGCCCATCAGCGAAGCGATGCGGCCGGTGGTGGCCATGTCCATGCCGTTCATCCAGCCGAAGATCAGGCCGGCGCGATAGGCGTCGCCGCAGCCGGTCGGGTCGACGACGCGCATCGCGGTCGCCGCCGGGATCTGCATCTCGCCGCCCCGGGCATGCACTTCCGAGCCCTGCGGCCCGCGCGTGATGATGTAGGCCTGCACGCGCTCGGCGATCTGCGCCGTCGACAGGCCGGTCTTGTCCTGGAGCAGGTTCGACTCGTAATCGTTCACCGTCACGTAGGTGGCCTGCTCGATCATCTGCGTCAGTTCGCGGCCGTTGAACAGCGGCATCGCCTGTCCCGGATCGAAGATGAAGGGGATGCCGGCCTCGGCGAATTCGCGGGCGTTCTGCAGCATCGCCTCGTAGCCGTCCGGCCCGACGATGCCGAAACCGACGTCGGCGACGTCGCGCACGTGGTTCTCGTACGAGCGCATCATCGCGCCCGGGTGGAACGCCGTGATCTGGTTGTCGTCGAGGTCCGTGGTGATGAACGCCTGCGCGGTGAAGAGGTCGCCGAGTTCCTTGACGTGGTCGAGGCGGATGCCGCAGGCCTCGAAATGCTCGCGGTACGGCGCGAAATCCTGGCCCACGGTCGCCATCGGCACCGGGTCGCCGCCGAGCAGCTTCAGGTTGTAGGCGATGTTGCCGGCGCAGCCGCCGAATTCCCGCCGCATCCGCGGCACCAGGAACGAGACGTTGAGGATGTGCACCTTGTCCGGAAGGATGTGGTTCTTGAACTGGTCCTGGAACACCATGATCGTGTCGTAGGCCAGGGAACCGCAGATCAGGGCAGCAGGCATCGTCTCGTCCAGGTCGAATCGGGGAACCGGGACGTGCCCGGGCCGCGGCATGGTAGCCAAACAGCAGGCCGAAGGCACGGAAAATAACGGCGTTTTTCCTTGCCGCCCGGGTCCGCGACCGCTACGCTAGCCAGCCCACGTTACCCCCTCCCGGCAGGATTTCCCCGGATGTTCAAGAAGCTCCGCGGGCTGTTCTCGAACGACCTCTCGATCGATCTCGGCACCGCCAACACCCTCATCTTCGTCCGCGGCCAGGGCATCGTGCTCAACGAGCCGTCCGTGGTCGCGGTCCGGCACGGCCAGGGCGGGCGCGAAGTCGCCGCGGTCGGCGCCGAGGCCAAGCGCATGCTCGGCCGCACGCCCGGCAACATCACCACGCATCGCCCGATGAAGGACGGCGTCATCGCCGACTTCACCCACACCGAGGAGATGCTCAAGCAGTTCATCAAGAAGGTGCACACGTCGCGCTTCCTGCGGCCGAGTCCGCGCGTGCTGATCTGCGTGCCGTGCGGCTCCACGCAGGTCGAGCGCCGCGCGATCAAGGAGTCGGCCGAGGAGGCCGGCGCCCGCGAGGTCTACCTGATCGAGGAGCCGATGGCGGCCGCGATCGGCGCCGGCATCCCGGTCGAGGAAGCCCGCGGCTCGATGGTCATCGACATCGGTGGCGGCACCTCCGAAGTCGCGGTGATCTCGCTCAACGGCATCGTCTATTCGCAGTCGGTGCGCATCGGCG
>CAMPHE010000092.1 GCA_946885815.1 uncultured Arenimonas sp. | reverse complement strand
GTTCTGGACCTGGTTCACGGTGGACGGCAGCTACTGGCTCTACTGGCGCTGGCAGGACCCGAGCGCGCTCGAGGCGATGCGCAGTGCCAACTTTCCCGCGTCGCTTTCGCTGTACGGCATGTGCGGGCTGGTGTGGCTGTACCGTGGCAGCCTCGCCGGAATGGTGAATGACGCACGCCGCCTGGTGCGCGGCGAGGAGATCGGATGATTCGACTGACGCTTTGCCTCGCTTCCGCGTTCACCCTTCCCGTCTGCGCCGCGGCGCCCGAACCGGTCGTCTTCGCCCACTACGACTGGGAACTGGCCTGCGACAACACCGGCACCTGTCGCGCCGCCGGCTACCATGACGAGGAAGCGGAAACGGCCGCCGCACTCTCGGTGCTGCTCACGCGGGCCGCCGGACCGCAGGCGCCGGTGACCGGCCAGCTGATGCTCGGCCACTACGGCGAGGACCCGTTCGCGGCCGGCGAGGAACAGGCGGTGACGCTCTGGATCGACGGCACGCTGCTCGGCCGCGTGACGCTCGCCGATTTCAGCGGCCAGCTCCCGCGCGATTACGTCGACGCGATGCTGCCGGTGCTGGCGGGCGACGGCACGATCGCCTTTCTCGCCGACGACGGCCGCCGCTGGGCGCTGTCGACGCGCGGTGCGACCGCGGTGCTGCTGAAGATGGACGACGCGCAGGGGCGCGTCGGCACACGCGGCGCGCTCGTGAAGCCCGGCACGCGCGACGAAACGGCGGTGCCGCCGCCGGCGCCGCCGCCGGTGGTGCGCATCCCGCCGCTCACCGTGCGCGATGGCGAGGATCTGCAGTACGTCGACGATTCCGAAAAACTGCGCGACGCGCTCGACGCGGCGCTCGGCGAGGACGACGAGTGCTTCGACCTGCTCGATCCCGACGCGCCCTACACTCCGCTCGAGGTCGTGCGGCTGTCCGAAGACAAGCTGCTCGTCTCGCACCGCTGCTGGCTCGCCGCCTACAACGCCGGCCGCGGCTACTGGGTGATCGACGACGAGCCGCCGTGGAACCCGGTGCTGGTGACGACGTTGGGCACCGACTACGCCGACGGCACGATCACCGCCTCGCACAAGAGCCGCGGCCTCGGCGACTGCTGGAGCGAGGACGCATGGAGCTGGGACGGCACGCGCTTCGTGCCGACCGCTTCGTCGAGCACCGGCATGTGCCGTTTCGTCGCCCCGGGCGGGGCGTGGTCGCTGCCGACGCACGTGGCCGAAGTCGAACGGGGCGGGGACTGAGCCGAAGGTTGTTGCCGCCCCCGCGGCAACCCCCGACAATCTCCGGGCCCGCGCCTCGCACGCGTTCCTCCCTTCGGCAGGCCCCCGGGCGCATCCGGAAATCAGCAACCTGTCGGCGGCGACGCCGGCCGCGGTGGAGCAGTCCAACCGCGATCTCGCCGCGCTGTTCATGCGCCTGGTGACGCAGGACTACCAGGCGGAGATGCAGACGATGCTCGCGAGCGACGGCAGCCAGTCGATCAAGGTCGCGTTCGAGTATCTCGGCCAGATCGGGATGCAGGAACTGATGTCCCACCCCGCGGTGAACGGTCGCATCTCGGAGTTCGAGCAGCACATCGACCAGGCGAAGCTGCAGGCCGCGCTGCAGCCCTGACCGGCGGGCGCGCACTGCGATCGCGACGCGCGCCCCACACACGGATCCGTCGATCAGGGCGCGCAGCCCTGCGTCGACCCCGGGCCGCCGAGCAGCACCACGCGGTCGTCGACGATCCAGTCGCCGGCCAGCGGCGCGTCGAACATCGCGTCGACCTGCACGCGGGTGAGCCCGCCCTCGCCGAAGAGCCGACGGATCGTGCCGACCGGCTGCCGCGTCGGCGCGACCGCCGCGCACGTCGGGCAGAAGCCCTGCAGCTGTTCGAGCACCAGCGTGGCGTCGGCGCCGGCGAAATCGCCGCTTTCGGCGGTGAGGAAGCGCGCCATGCCCTGCCCGTCGTAAAGGAACGCGGCGTGGAACTCGTAGTCGGGCCACAGCTGCACGCTGTAGCCGCTGCCGGCGCGGGCCGGATCGAACCAGTGCGAACTGGCATCCACGGGCTGGCCCGACAGCATCGGACAGCCGCGGCCAAGCGCGCCCAGCGGTTCGGAGCCAGCGACGCCGTCGACCATGTAGCTGAGCTGGAAGGCGTCCGGGCCGCTCGGCGTCAACACCGCGTGGCCGACGGCCACGAGATGGTTGCCGGTGCCCTGCCACGTCGACCGGAACAGCTTCGACGTCCAGACGCCGTCGATCGCGGGCGCCGGCGCCTGCAGGTAGTACCAGGTGGGCGTGCCGTCCTCCAGGTACGTGTACCAGAGCCCCGCCCACTGGTCGGCCGCCGGATACAGCAGCAGGCCATGGCCCGGTCGCGCCGCGTTGAAGTAGCTGCCGGGGCGCACGACCGGCGCGGCGCCCTCGATGGTCGCCTCCAGAAACAGGCGCGTACGACCGCCCGGTTCGCCGTACTCGCGCGCGCGGGTCACGACGTACCAGCGCCCGGGCGTCAGCTGCGGCGCGTCGAGCGTCAGCGTCTTGGTATGGGTGATACCCAGCGCGGACTGCGCCGCGCCTGCGATCGACGGCGACGCCACGATCGCAGATGTCGCCGGATCCGACGCCGCGCCCTTCACCAGGTACACGTCGTGCGCATACGCGTTGTCGGCGGTGACGGAAAGCGACGTGGCGCCCTCCGGCACATCCACGAACACGCGCGCATCGGTGGTGCCTTCGGCGATCTCGAACAGGCGCTTTTCGCCGGGCAGCAGCGGCCGCGCCGTCAGCGCCGGCTGCGTGAATTCCAGCCGCACCGGCACCTCGCCCGCCGGCTGGCCGTTCTCGCGGACGCGCAGATAGCCGGCGCGCACCGCGCCGTCGTAAGCCGACGGCACGTCCCAGCCCAGGCGCAGAGCGAACGCGTCGCCCTTCGCCAGACGGGACGGGGCGGTGGCCGCGAGCACGCCTTCGCCGGTGTCGCCATCGGCGTCGACCATGGGTACTTCGAACACGTCCATCACCACCGGTACCGAGTTGCGCTGCACGACGCGAACCCAGTAGGCGATCGTGCCGCCGTCGGGGCCCACCTGGACCGGCAACTCGCAGCGCTGGTGCTGGGTGCCCATCGCCGAATGGCAGCGCACTTCTTCCGGGTCGTCCCAGAAGTCGCCGTCCGCGTCGACGCTGACCTTCAGCTCGAAGTCGGCGTCCGCCGCCGTGCCCCGCGCATCGACGAGCAGCCGCCAGTCGCGTCGCGGGTCGCCGGCCGGCACGTCGATGGTGAACGAGTTGTACTCGCCGTAGGCGATGCGCGGCGACACGAGCGGCGTCGCGCGATACGAGGTGGCGTGCCGGTCGCGCGTCGACACCAGCGGCACGTCGCGAGCGCCGGACCGCGCCCCGAGCGTCAGCGACACGTCGGCCACCGGCTTCAGGTGCACCGTCACCATGGCCTCGGCGCAGCCTTCCGCGTAGCACAGGGAGTACGAGAAGACGTCGGTGCCGGTGCGGTCCGCCGCCGGGGTGTAACGCAGGATGTCGTCGCCCCGCCCGGGCGTGCCGGCATCGTCCACCGCCACGCTGCCCAGCAGCGGCTCGGTGGTCACCGCGAGACCGGACACCAGCTTCGACGCATCGATGGCGTCGTTCGCGAGTACCGCCAGCGTCGTCGCGGCGGCGTTTTCGGCCAGCCGGAACTGGTCGTCGACGGTGCCGGGAACGTCCGGCGGCGGTGGCGGCTCGTCGTCGTTGAGGATCATCAGGTCGCTGTGCGTGTTGATGTACACGCGCGGGCCGCTGACGATCGAGTGGTGCATGCGAAGCATCTCGTCGTATTCGACATCGGTGTCGCCGCGCACCCGCACCTTGAAAGAGCCCCCGAGTTCGCCGGCCGGGATGGTCATGCGCAGCGGCGAGGCAGCCTCGTAGTCGATGCCGGGCTCGACGCCGGCCGTGTCGCGCAGGCTCACGTCCCATACGATGTCGCGCGGCAGCCGCTCCGGGATGTCGATCCGCACCACGACGTCCTTCAGGCCCTCGTCGCCTTCCACGACTTCGAGCCGCTCCGGGATCACGGCGCGGATCAGGTTGATCGGCTGCACCTGCTCCGAATATCCCGACGGCGCACCGGCGCCGTGCGCGTTGTGCGCGACGACGCGGAAGCGGTAGAAATCGCCCGGGTTGAGCCCGGTGATCACGCGGTTCATCTGCAGCGTGCCGGCGTCGGGATCCAGCACGGTGACGACACCGGTATCGATCTCGACGGCTTCGACTGTGTACCCGGTCACCGGGCTGGCGCCCGGCTGCGGCGCCGGCGCCAGCCACAGGTAGGCCTCCTGGGAGCCCGCGAGCACGCGCGGCGGCGGCGGCCGGGCCGGTACCGGCAGCGACGGCAGCGGCACGACGCGGACGCGGTCGTTGCCGGCGTCGACGACGTAGAGCCGGCCCTGGCCGAGGGCGATCTGCCCCGGGTCGTCGAGCTGCGCGGCGGTGGCGGCTCCACCGTCGCCGGAAAAACCCGCGGTGCCGTTGCCCGCGAACGCGATCGGCCCGACCGGCGATTCGAAACGGTCGACGCGCGGATGGTCGCGATGCGAGACGTACGCGCGGTTCCACGGATCGATCGCGACGCTGCTCATCAGCCGCACGTCGGCCTGGGTCACGCCATCGGCCGCGAGGTTGCGCGCGGTGTAGCGCAGCGCCTGCTTGTGGTCGACGCGCCAGACGCGCTCGTCGCCCGTTTCGACGATGAACATCTCGTCGCTGTCGACGGCGATCGCGGTGATGCCGCGGAAGCACGCGTTCCACGCCGGATCGCCCTCGCGAAGGGTGTTGCTGCACGACAGCAGCCCCGCGACCACCGTCGCGGTACCGTCGGCGTCCATCCGGCGCACGAGCCTGGGCGACGCGATGTAGGCGCGCCCCTGGCTGTCGAGGGCGAGGCCGCGGATATCGCCGAGCGCCAGCCCGGTGGCCGCGCCGCTGGCCCCCGCGTCCGGCCCGGTGCCGTTGCCGGCGACGGTGCTGACGATGCCGTCGGCATCGATCCGACGCACGCGCAGGTTGCCGGCATCGGCGAACCACAGGCTGCCGTCCGGCGCGAACGCCAGTGCGGAGACGCGGCTGACCTGCGCCGACGTCGCCGGACCGCCGTCGCCGGCGAAGCCGGAGACGCCGGTGCCGGCGACCGTGGTCGCCAGTCCGTCGGCGCCGATGCGGCGGATCCGGCCGGCGTCCGCCACGTACACGTCGCTGCCCCGGACCACCACGGCCGAGGGCGCGACCAGCTTCAGCGCCGTGCGATGCGTCCCGTCGGCCGTCAGCGTGCCGCCGCCGGCGAACGTGTCGATCGCCTGGGCGAAGGCGTGCCCGGCCGCGAGGGTGGCGAAAAGCGCGAAACAGGCCGACGTCCATCGCGGAAGGCGGCGGGCGGAAACGGAGGACGACATGGGAATCCCGAACGTTCGGCGCCCGGTGCGGGTCGCGGCGGCGCGGAGTATAGCGAGGCGCCAGCCCCTCAGGGTGCACACCCTTGCAGCGAGTCGGGCCCGCCCAGCGGCACCACTGCGTCCGTCGTCGTCCAGCCCCCGGCCAGCGGCGCGACGAATTCCAGGTCGGTGTCGATGTACTGGAACTGGCCCGACAGGATGCGCCGGCGCAGGACCCCGATGTCCTCGCGCTGCGGGGCACCGGTCCATGCGCAGGTCGGGCAGTCGCCGGCGAGCTGCTGGATCACCAGTTCCGCCTCGGTGCCGCCGAAGCCGTCGCGTTCGGCGGCGACGAAGCGCGCGACGCCCTGGTCGTCGTAGTAGTACGCGGCGTAGTACTCGTAGTCCGGGAACATCTGCACGCTGTAGCCCGTGCCGGCGCGCGCCGGGTCGTACCAGGTGCCGCTGACGTCGACCGCCCCGCCCAGCGGGCAGCCGCGGCCGAACATCTCGTACGGCTGCGAACCGGCGGCGCCGTCGAGGCGATAGGTCAGCACGAACGCGTCGGCGCCGACGGGCGTCACCGTCGCGTGCCCGATCGCCGTGAGGTCGTTGGAATCACCGTCCCACGCCGACCGGTACAGCGCGCTGGTCCACACGCCATCGGCGCCCGGCTGCAGGTTCTGCAGGTAATACCAGGTGGGCGTGCCGTCGTCGCGGTAGGTGTACCAGAGGCCCGTCCACTGATTACCCGCGGGGTACAGGAACAGGCCGCTGCCGCTGCGGTCGGGATTGAAATAGCTGCCGTCGCGCACCACCGGCGCGACTGCGTCGATCTGCGCGGTCAGCGTGTAATGCGCCGTCGATGCGGACTTGTTGCGGACGACCACGTACCAGCGCCCGGGGTTGATCAGTGCGGTGACCTCGACGATCTCGTCGCCCCCGGGGCCCGTGGCGCTCGCGCGCGCGCCGGCCAGCGGCGGCGCCTCGGCGATGGCCGGGTCCTCCGGATCGAGCGTCAGCGGTTCCACCGGCACCAGGTACAGGTCGATGTCCTCGTCGCTGTCGGACGTGACGCGAAGCCGCGTCGCCCCGGCCGGCACGTCGACGAGGGTGCGCGGGTGCGTCGCGCCGGCGGCGAGCGCGAAGTCGTGCGGCACGCCGTCGACCAGCGGCACCGCCGCGGCCACCGGCTCGCCGGCCGGGCGGACGCGGACGAACACCGGTAACGTGCCGGCCACCGTCCCGCCGTCGCTCCGGACGGTGACGAAGCCGGCCCGGTCGGCGGCGCCCGCGATCGTGTCGTCGCCGTAACCGATGCGCAGGTCGACCGGCTCGAGCCGCTCGACGTGCCCCGGTCCGGTCGCGACGAGCGTGCCGGGCGAATCGCGGAACGTCTGGGTGCTGGTGCACAACCTCGACG
>CAMPHE010000091.1 GCA_946885815.1 uncultured Arenimonas sp. | reverse complement strand
GCAGCATCTCGGCCCAGTCCTGCGCCTCGGTGCCGCCGGCGCCGGCCTGGATGTCGACGAACGCGTTCGACGAATCCATCTTTCCCGAGAACATGCGGCGGAACTCGAGCTTCTCCACTTCGCGCGCGCTCGCCTCGACATCGGACACGACCGCGTCGACGGTGTCCTGGTCCTGCTCCATCTCCGCGAGGTCGAGCAGTTCGGCGGCGCCGACCAGTCCCTCGCTCAGCGTGCGGATGCCGACGACCACCTTCTCCAGCGAGGCGCGTTCGCGGCCGAGGGCCTGCGCGCGTTCGGCGTCGTTCCAGACATCGGGGCTCTCGAGCTCCCGGTTCACTTCCTCGAGGCGTTCGACCTTGTGGTCGAAGTCAAAGATACCCCCTGAGCGAATCCAGCCGGCCCCGGAGGTCGGCGATGCGCTGGCGGACGGGATTGAGTTCCATGGGGTTCCGCGGGTGTCTGCGAATCGGCCGCGGATGATAGCAGAGGCCCCGACGTCGCCGGACCGCGCTTCCGGCCCGTCCGGCTTCAGGGGAGGACTTGATGTTCATGAACACGACGTTGCCGCAACCTCCGGATTTTCCACGGACTTTCACGTAATCCGAACTACCCGTTAAGTGAGGACTGCGTATATTCCACGTCCATGCCACGTCAAAACCTTCTCCTCGTCTCCGCCCTCGCCCTCGCGATCGCGGGTGTGTCCTCCACTGCGGCCAATGTCACGGCGGCCGGCCCGGCCATGTCCGCGATCGCCGCGGCGTCGGCCGCCGACGCGTCGGCGGGGGGCGGTTCACCCACGCCCGCCGTCGCGATGCCGGCGGCCGCCGCCGTCGCGGCGACCCTGCCGGGCGCTTCGGTGCTGCCCGCGGTGACCGGCGCCCCCGACACGCTCGCCGCGGCGGGCGACGCGATCGACCTCACCCGGCTGGCCGCCGAAGCCCCGGGTCTCGACATCGAGGTGCTGGAACTCGCGCTCAAGGCGATGCGCTGCGCACAGCGCGGCGGCATCGCGCCGGACGCGACGAAGCTGGCCGTGATCGACTACAGCCTGTCGTCGAGCCGCGAGCGGCTCTGGCTGTTCGATCTCGACGCCGGCGAGCTGCTGATGCACGAGGCGGTCGCGCACGGCAAGAACTCCGGCGGCGACATGACCACGTCGTTCTCCAACGTCGAAGGCAGCCTGCAGACCAGCCTCGGCCTGTTCGTCACCGGCGCCACCTACCAGGGCGGCAACGGCTATTCGCTGCGGATGGAAGGCCTCGAGCCCGGGTTCAACGACCAGGCGATGTCGCGCGCGATCGTGATGCACGGCGCGCCGTACGTGGACCTGGCGATGGCGAAGGCGAACGGACGCCTCGGCCGCAGCTGGGGCTGCCCGGCGGTGCGCGACGAGATCGCGGCCGAGATGATCGACCAGCTCAAGGGCGGGCAGTTCATCTTCTCGTACTACCCCGACGACGCGTGGCGCACCCGGTCGGCGCTGCTCAATTGCGGCGCCTGATTCAGGCCACCGGTTCACATTGCCGCACGATCAGCTGCACGCCGCGGCGACCGTTCCAGTCGTCGGCTGCCAGCTGGTAGGCGATCCGCACGCGCGCCGGTGACGGCGCGCCGTTCCACGCGCCGAACTGGATCGCCGGAAGCGGCGCGGCCGCACCCGCCGCGAGCGACATCTTCAGGTGCCGCCCGGCGACCGCGCGCCACTGCAGCACCTCGAATTCGCCGTCGAACACGGGCTCCGGAAAGCCCTGGCCCCACGGGCCCGCATGCCGAAGCGCATCCGCGAGTTCGCGGCGCAGATCGTGGGGAGCGAGCTCGCCGTCCGTGGGCATTTCGCCGACGAGCAGGTCCGGCGACAGCATCGTCGCGACCTGGGCGGTGAACGCCGCCGCGAATTCGCCCAGCGACGCCGCCGGGAGGGTGAGTCCGGCGGCCATCGCGTGTCCGCCGAACCGCGAGATGAGGCCCGGATGCCGGGCGTCCACGGCGGCCAGCGCATCGCGCAGGTGGACGCCGGGGATCGAGCGCGCCGAGCCCTTCAGGCCGCCCTCCCCGCCCTCGTCGGCCGCGAACGCGACGACGGGACGATGCATGCGGTCCTTCAGCCGCGACGCGACCAGCCCGACGACGCCGGCATGCCAGCCGGCATCGTGCAGACAGAACGCCGGCGGCAGTGCGCCTGCGGGCGCGGGCAGGGCGTCGGCGAGCGCCTCGGCCTGCTCCACCATCTGCTGCTGCAGGTCACGGCGCTCGGCATTGATGCGGTCGAGCACGCCCGCCAGTTCATGGGCGCGTACCGGGTCGTCGCACAGCAGGCATTCGATGCCCAGGGCCATGTCTTCGAGCCGGCCGGCGGCATTGAGCCGAGGCGCGATCGCGAAGCCGATGTCGCCCGCGTCGAGCGCCGCCACGTCGCGCCCGGCGATGCGCGCGAGCGCGAGCAGGCCGGGCTGCCCGTGTCCGCCCCGCAGCCGGCGCAGGCCGGCGGCGACGAGCAGGCGGTTGTTGAAGTCGAGTGGCACGAGATCGGCGACCGTGCCGACGGCGACCAGGTCGAGCAGGACGCCGAGGTCCGGTTCCGCCCGCGCCGCGAACGCGCCCTCCGCCCGCAGCTGCCGTCGCAGCGCCAGCAGCAGGTAGAACACCACGCCGACGCCGGCCAGCGCCTTGCTCGGGAACGCGTCGCCATCGACGTTCGGATCGACGATCGCGTCGGCGGCCGGCAGCCGCTCGCCCGGCAGATGGTGGTCGGTGACCAGCACGCGCCAGCCGCGCGCCTTCGCCGCCGCGACCCCGGCGTGACAGGCGATGCCGCTGTCGACGGTCAGCACGAGGTCGGGCGCCAGCGCGACGAGGTCTTCGACCAGCGCCGGCGACAGGCCGTAGCCGTGGCGATGCCGATGCGGCACCTGGTAGACGACATCGGTCGCGCCGAGCAGCCGCAGCCCGCGCACGGCGACCGCGGTGCCGGTGGCGCCGTCGCAGTCGAAATCGCCGACGACGACGATCCGCGCGCCGCGCGCGATCGCACCGGCGAGCAGCGCCACCGCCGCGTCGAGTTGGCCGAGCGTGTCGGGCGGCAGGAGGTTCGCGAGCCGCAGTTCGGCCTCGGCGGGCGACAGCACGCCGCGCGCGGCGTAGATCCGCTGCAGCACCGCCGGCACGTCGTCCGGCCACGGGCCATGCGGCGGCACGTCGCGCCGGCGCAGCGCCAGCGGCGGGCGCGTCACGACAGCGAGGCCAGCGGCCGCCGCCAGAAGCGCAGGCGCTGTCGGCGCCGCAGCGCGTAGCGGGCGCCATCGGCGAAATCGAGCACGAGCGTGCCGTCGGCCGGCAGCGCCGCCAGCCGCGCATCGAGGGCCGCTTCCAGCGCGGCCGCATCGCGCAGCGCGCGCTGGTCCTCCAGCACCGGACCGGCGTCGCCGCCCGAAGCCACGCCCGCGAGCTTCGCCAGCGCGCGCAGGTCGGCCGCGTCGGAGTGCACGGTGCGTGCCGGCATGCGCACATGGTCCGGCAGCGCGCCGCCGCCCCAGAACGTGAGGCTGTTCACCGCCGCACGTCCGTTCGCGACGCGCTCCGCGTTCACCGGATGGTTGTGCAGCACCACCTGCGCCTCGTTCAGCAGCGCGCGCCAGCGACGACCGTCGGGGCCGTCGGGCAGGTGCGCGGCGAGATCGTCGCCGAGCACCGCCTCGGGCGCCGCGAACGAAGGGATCCTCGCGCCGCGTGGCAGCGCGATGTACCAGCGCTCCGGATGGGGTGCGGAAATCGTCATTCCGGCATCGCCGAAAGTCGTGCGCAGCGCGGCCGCCAGCGCATCGGCCTCGCGCGGCGTCAGTCCGAGCCCGCCGATCCCGAGCACGCGCGCGCCGGTCATGTCGGGGCGCACATGCGTCGGGTCGGCGCGCAACCACGCGTGCAGCGGCGCGTCGTCGGCGTCCAGCGAGCGCGTGATCGCCGCGAGGGGCCAGCCCCGCGGCAGCAGGTCGACGTGTCGTCGCAGCTGCGCCTGTTCACCGGCTTCGCCGTCGGGGAGGCGATCGGCGCGACCGAGGGCGGCACCGGTTCGTGGACCGGGCGCGCCCGCCACGCGGCGCCGGGCAGGCAGCAGCAGCGTCGTGGCCGCGACCTCGCCGGTGCCGCTCACCGCGTCACCCTTCGTAACGCACCGCGACGATGTCGTACTCGCGCTCGCCGCCGGGCGCCTGGATCGTGATGGTGTCGCCCTCGTGCTTGCCGATCATCGCGCGCGCGACCGGCGACGAGATCGAGATCAGGCCCTTCTTGATGTCGGCCTCGAGGTCCCCGACGATCTGGTAGGTCGTCTCCTCGCCGCTGACGCAGTCGGCGATTTCGACCGTCGCGCCGAACACCACCCGGCTGCCGGCGTTCAGCGCGGCGACGTCGATCAGCTGCGCATGCGACAGCACGTACTCGAGTTCCTGGATGCGGCCCTCGATGAAGCCCTGCTGCTCGCGCGCGGCGTGGTACTCGGCGTTCTCCTTCAGGTCGCCGTGCGCGCGCGCCTCGGCGATCGCGGCGATCACCGCCGGCCGCTTCACCGACTTCAGCTGTTCCAGTTCCTCGCGCAGGCGCGCGGCACCCTTGACGGTCAGCGGGGCTCTCATCCGTGAAGCTCCTCGTGCAGTTCCTGCAGCGACCAGACGCGGGCGTCGCCGCGGGTGTCGGTCGCGCGGATCAGGGCGCGCGCGCCCGGAATCGTGGTGGAGTACGTGACGCGATGCTGCAGCGCCTCGCGCCGGATCGAGAACGAGTCGGCGATCGCCTGCTTGCCCTCGGTGGTGTTGACGATGTAGCTGATGTCGCCGTTCTTGATCAGGTCGACGATGTGCGGCCGCCCCTCGATCACCTTGTTGATGCGCTCGCATTCGATGCCGTTCTCGCGCAGGAAACGCGCGGTGCCGTCGGTCGCGACGAGCGTGTAGCCGCGCTCGACCAGGTCCGTCGCCACCGGCAGCAGCCGCTTCTTGTCCGGGTCGCGCACCGACAGGAACGCCTTGCCCGGCACCGGCGACTGGATGTTCGCGGCTTCCTCGGCGCGTCCGAACGCCTCCGCGAACGTGCGGCCGACGCCCATCACCTCACCGGTCGAGCGCATCTCCGGGCCGAGGATCGGGTCGACGTTCTGGAACTTGGCGAACGGGAAGATCGCTTCCTTCACCGAGTAGTACGACGGCACCACTTCCTCGGTCGCGTCCTGGTCGGCGAGCGTGCGCCCGGCCATGCAGCGCGCGGCGATCTTCGCCAGCGGCACGCCGATCGCCTTGGAGACGAACGGCACGGTGCGCGACGCGCGCGGGTTGACCTCGAGCAGGTAGATCGTCTCGGCGCCGTCGGCGCCGGTGGTGATCGCGAACTGCGTGTTCATCAGGCCGACCACGTCCAGCGCACGCGCCAGCTGGCCGACCTGCTCGCGCAGCCGGTCCTGCGTCGCCGCCGACAGCGAATACGGCGGCAGCGAGCACGACGAATCGCCGGAATGCACGCCGGCTTCCTCGATGTGCTCCATGATCCCGCCGATCAGCACCGCGCCGGTATGGTCGGCGATGATGTCGACGTCCACCTCCACCGCGTTGTCGAGGAAACGGTCGAGCAGCACCGGCGATTCGTTCGACACCTGCACCGCCTCGCGGATGTATCGCGCGAGGTCGGCGTCGGAATACACCACTTCCATCGCGCGGCCGCCGAGCACGTAGCTCGGGCGCACGACGAGCGGATAGCCGATCTCGTTCGCCAGCGCGATCGCCTGCTCGGCGTTGCGCGCGGTGCGGTTCGGCGGCTGCACGAGGCCGAGGTCCTCGACCAGTTTCTGGAACCGCTCGCGGTCCTCGGCGAGGTCGATGCTGTCGGGGGACGTGCCGATGATCGGCACGCCGGCCGCTTCCAGCGCGCGCGAGAGCTTCAGCGGCGTCTGCCCGCCGAACTGCACGATCACGCCGACGGGCTTTTCCAGATCGACGATCTCCAGCACGTCCTCGAGCGTCACCGGCTCGAAATACAGCCGGTCGGAGGTGTCGTAGTCGGTCGACACGGTCTCCGGGTTGCAGTTGACCATGATGGTCTCGTAACCGTCCTCGCGCAGCGCGAGCGAGGCGTGCACGCAGCAGTAGTCGAACTCGATGCCCTGCCCGATCCGGTTCGGCCCGCCGCCGAGCACCATGATCTTCTTCCGGTCGGTCGGCGCGGCCTCGCATTCGTCCTCGTAGGTCGAGTACAGGTACGCGGTGGCCGTGGCGAACTCGGCCGCGCAGCTGTCGACGCGCTTGTACACCGGCCGCACGCCGAACGCGCGGCGAAGCGCCCGCACGGCCGATTCGTCGGTACCCACCAGCTGCGCCAGCCGCGCGTCGGCGAAACCCAGGCGCTTGAGCACGCGCAGCCGCGCCCGGTCGAGCCCGGCGAGGCCGGCCGCCGCGACGTCCTTCTCGACGAGCACGATCTCCTCGATCTGCTCCAGGAACCAGGGGTCGATGAAGCTCAGGCCATACACGTCCTCGACCGACAGGCCGGCGCGGAACGCTTCGGCGACCATGAACAGACGTTCCGGCCCCGGCTCCTTCAGTTCGCGGCGGATCGTCAGCAGCCCGTCCTCGCCACGCTCCGCGTCGCCGGTCGGGTCGAACCCCGCCTTGCCGATCTCCAGCCCGCGCAGCGCCTTCTGCAGCGACTCCTGGAAATTGCGGCCGATCGCCATCACCTCGCCGACCGACTTCATCTGGGTCGTCAGCCGTGCGTCGGCCGCCGGGAACTTCTCGAACGCGAACCGCGGGATCTTCGTCACCACGTAATCGATCGTCGGCTCGAACGACGCCGGCGTGGCGCCGCCGGTGATGTCGTTGCGCA
>CAMPHE010000090.1 GCA_946885815.1 uncultured Arenimonas sp. | reverse complement strand
CTCCAGCGCGCGGATCTTCGGCGCGCCGCTGACGGTGCCGGCCGGGAACGTCGCGCGCAGCACGTCGGCGAATCCGGTGCCGGGCCGCAGCGTGCCACGCACCTCGCTGACGATGTGCATCACGTGCGAGTAGCGTTCGATCAGGAAGCGGTCCGGGATGCGCACGGTGCCCGGCTCGGCGACGCGGCCGACGTCATTGCGTCCCAGGTCGATCAGCATCAGGTGTTCGGCGCGCTCCTTCGGGTCGGCGAGCAGTTCGGCTTCGAGCGCGGCATCCTCGGCCGGCGTCGCGCCGCGCGGACGCGTGCCGGCGATCGGCCGCACGGTGACCTCGCCGCCCTGCATCCGCACCAGGATCTCCGGCGAACTGCCGACCACCTGGAAACCGTCGAGATCCAGGAAGTACATGTACGGCGACGGGTTGAGCGCGCGCAGCGCCCGGTAGACGTCGACCGGCCGCGCGCGGAACGGCACGCTCATCCGCTGGCTCAGCACCACCTGGAACACGTCACCGGCGCGGATGTAGTCCTTCGCCTTCGCCACCGCGGCGAGGAAACCTTCGCGGGTGAAGCCGCTGACGAAATCGTCCTCCTGCAGCAGCGACGGATCCAGCACGTCCGGGTACGAACGGCCGGAGTGGCGCAGGCGATGCACCAGCTCGTCGAGCCGTCGCTGCGCGCGCGCGTGCGCCTGCGGCTGCGACGGATCGGCATGAACCACCAGGTACAGGCGGCCGGCGAGGTTGTCGAACACGGCCACTTCCTCGCTCAGCAGCAGCAGCGCGTCGGGCACGCCGAGCGGATCGGGCGCGTCGCCGGCGACCAGCCGCGGCTCGATCCAGCCGATCGTGCCGAAGCCGAAATAGCCGACGAGCCCGCCGGTGAACACCGGCAGCCCCGGCAGCACCGGCACGTCGACCGCCGCGCGCAGCGCGTCGATCTCGGCGAGCGGATCGGCGACCGCGCGCGCATCGACCACCTCGCCGTATTCGCGCACCTGCAGCGCGTGCCCGCGGAACTCGTACGAACGCCGCGCCGGCAGGCCGATGATCGAATAGCGCCCCCACGTTTCGCCGCCTTCCACGGATTCGAACAGATACGTGTTCGGGCCGTCCGCGAGCTTCAGGTACACCGACAGCGGCGTGTCGAGGTCCGACAGCACCTCGCGCACGACCGGGATGCGGGTGTGGCCGGCGGCGGCGAGGCGGTTGAATTCTTCGGGGGACATGGCGGGGCTCGGTGGCCCGCGAGTATAGGGGGGTGAGTCTGCAGGCGCGTAGTCCGGACCGCGCTCCTACGGACTGGCCCGCACCGCCGCCTGCGGTCCCGTCACCCGCCCCGCCGGCATCCCGCGCAGGTGCAGCACGAATTCCACGCCTTCGCCCGACGGCAGGTTGCGCGCGTCGGCACGGCCCTGGTGAAGTTCGGCGACGAGCTTGACCACGTGCAGGCCGAAGCCGAGGTGGACGCCGCCTTCGCTGCGCTGCGGCTTGTCGCGCACGCTCACGAGCGAATCGAACAGCCGGGCGCGCATGGCTTCCGGCAGCCGCGGGCCCTGGTTCGCGAGCGCGATGCGCACGCCGTCGCCTTCGCGCGCCAGCGCCAGCCGTACCCAGCCGTCGGGCGCGGTGAAGCCGCGCGCGTTGTCGACCAGCTTGTCGAGCGCCTGCACGATCAGGTCGGGCGCGCAACGCAGCGGCACGGGGCCACCGGGAGGCAGGTCGACCCGCAGCAACCGCGGCTGCAGCAGCGCGCGGTAGGCCTCGGCGCAGTCGGCGAGCAGTTCGGCCAGGTCGACGATCTCGGCGTCGGCCGCGGCGATCGCGTGTTCGACCCGCGTCACCTCGCTCATCGTGCGCACCAGCGTGCCCATGCGTTCGACGCCGTCGCGCGCGCGCGCCACGAACGGGCGGGCGTCGGCCGGCAGCGGGGCATGGTCGAGGTTGTCGAGCGAGGTGCGGACGATCGCGAGCGGCGTGTTGAGTTCGTGCGAGAGCTTGCCCGACAGCGTGCGCAGGTAATCGGTGTACGCCGATACCTGGTCGAGCAGGTGCGCGAAGCTGCGCGAGAGGTCGCCGATCTCGTCGCCGGACGTGGTGCGCGGGAAGGCGGTGACGCGCCCCTCGCGATCGATCGCGCGCTCGGCCGCGTCGCGCAGCCGGCGGATGCGCGAGGCCAGTCGCGACGCGTACCAGAGCAACGCGCCGCCCGAGATCGCGAACGCCAGCAGGCTGATCCCGACCAGCCGGGTGAACGCACGGTCGGTGAGCAGCAGCACTTCCGAATTCGACCGCTCGAGCAGCACGACCGCGCGCACGCGGCCTTCGACGCGGACCGGGACCGCCGCCGAGAGCAGCAGGCGCGCGCCGGCCGGGTCCCGGCGCCAGACGACGCCGGCGCGACCCTCGAGCGCCGCCTGGGTTTCCGGCCGCTGGATGCCGCGGCGGCCGGCGTCGTCGACCGCCAGCTCGTCGATGTCGCGGAACAGCACCGCGCGGTACAGCGCTCGCCGCCACGGCAGCAGGTCCTCGCCGCTCGGGTCGGCGCGCAGCGTGCCGGCGCGCGCCAGCACCCAGCCGTCGCGGTCGGCGAGCGTGACGCGCATGCCCGGCGGCGCGAGTGCGAGCAGCTCCGGCTCCAGCGCGCCGCGATACCCGTGCAGCGGCCGCATCACCAGCGCGTCGCGCGCCGACAGCGTGCCTTCCACCCGACGTCGGCCGGCGGGATCGAGGTCGCGGGCCTCGATGCCCAGCGCGGACACCGTGATCGCCTGCGGCAGCGCCAGCTCGACGGTGTAGCCACCGGCATGTTCGCGCCACCAGCCTTCGATGCGCATCGGCGGCGGCAGGCCGTCTTCGCCCGCGACCTTCAGTTCACCGGTACCGCTGTTCGCCAGGCGCAGGAGCAGCTTGCCCGCGGGCGTGCGCAGGCGCAGTCGCAGCCGGTCGAAGTCGACGTCCGCCGGCCAGTGCGCTTCGCCGCGCTGCAGCGTCGTGTCGTCGACCGTGGCACGAAGGAAGAGGCGCTCGTTCGCGCGCCCGAGCGCCACGTGCAGCCACGGCGTGGCCCCGCCGAAACCGTAGTCGCGCGCGTGGGTGCCCGCCCAGTCGCCCGCGTCGCCGTCGAGGCGCGGCGCGACCGGCAGGCGATGCACGTACCAGCCGGGCGCGGCGTCGGGCAGCCGCGCGGGCCGCGCCGCGAGGCCGCGGGCGAGCGCTTCGGCCGACGCCAGCATCGCCTGCTCCTGGCCCTGCCGCAGCAGGATCTCCATCTGCCGGACGAACTGCCACCCGGCCCACGGCAGCACGAGGATCGACAGCGCGACCAGCATCAGCTTCGCGCGCAGCGACATCGGGAATCAGGCCCGCCAGCGGTAGCCGGCGCCGTGGACGGTGTCGATGTCGTCGAAGGCGGGATCGACGGCCTGGAACTTGCGGCGGATGCGCTTGATGTGCGACGTGATCGTCGCATCGTCGACGACGATCTGCGCCTCGCGCATCAGCTGGTCGCGCGACTTCACGTGGCCGGGATAGCGCACCATCGCGTGCACCATCCAGAACTCCGTCACGGTCAGCGGCACGTCCTCGCCGTTCCACGTGATGCGCATCCGCTCCAGTTCCAGCGTGAGTTCGCGCAGGCGGAACACCGATTCGCGCGCCGCCGGTGCCGACTGCGCGTCGAGCCGCCGGAACAGCGCGTGGATGCGCGCGGTGAGCTGCGGCAGGCTCGTGTCCTTGCTGAGGTAATCGTCGGCGCCGAGCCGCAGGCCGGAAATCACGTCCAGGTCGGAATCGCGCGCCGTCAGGAACAGGATCGGCAGTGTCGCCGAGCGCGCGCGCAGTTCGCGGCACAGGTCGAAGCCGCCCTCGGGTTCGTCGCCGAGGCCGACATCGATGATGACGAGATCGGGCAGTTTCAGCGAGAAGGCGGCGCGCGCTTCGGCACGGCTGCCGCAGGCCTGCACGCCGTAACCGTGGCGTCGCAATGCCTCGGCATAGTTGTCGCGGATGGCGGGTTCGTCTTCGACGATGGCGACGGTGCGTGACATGGGCGCAGTCTGCCACGGCGATCGCTTCGCGCGCGGCGGCGCCCGCGAATCGCCATATCCGGTCGCGGCGCTGCCCGCTTCACCGCCGCGCGGCGGCCGCCGGCGGCGCGTCAATGGGCGCGTCCGACCGGAGCCGACGATGCCCGCGCGCGAAACCCGCAAACCCCGTCTCTACCGCGCGCCGGTGCGCGCGGCGGTCGTGCCGCCGCGGTTCCGCTGCCTGAACTGCGGCCGACCGTCGAACGCGCGGGGAACGCCGCCTTGCTGCCGCGATCACGCGCGGCCCGAGATGATCGCCCTGAAGGAAATGAAGGAGAAAGGTCCATGTTGCTGGTGATCGAGTCCCGTTCGGACCTCGCTCCCGTCCCGGTCGACAGCCTGCCGCGCTCGACGGCGCAGGCCCTGCGCGCCATGGACTGGCCCTTTCCCGTCGACGAAGCCGACCTCGCCCCCCGGCGTCCCGCCGCGGCTCCGCGCCACGCCTCGAACGTCGTGCCGCTGAAGCTGGTGCCCGCGCCGCCGCCGTCGCGCATGGCACCGCGCCGCGAAGTCCCGCTGTTCGGCCTGGAACTCGCGGAAGCCCGCTGAACTCCCCAACTCCGCACGCTCAGGCGTGCGCGGCCGCCACTTCGGCGCGCATCGCGTCGATCACCGCGCGGTAGTCGCCTGCATTGAAGATCGCCGAGCCGGCCACGAACGTGTCGGCGCCGGCCGCCGCGATCGTGCGGATATTGTCCGGCTTGACGCCCCCGTCTATTTCCAGCCGCACGTCGCGGCCGCTGCGATCGATGCGCTCGCGCACGCGGCGCAGCTTGTCCAGCGCCGACGGAATGAAGGCCTGGCCGCCGAACCCCGGGTTCACCGACATCACCAGCACCAGGTCCAGTTCGTCGAGCACGTAGTCGAGCACCTCGACCGGCGTCGCCGGGTTCAGTACCAGTCCGGGACGGCAGCCCGACGCCCGGATCAGCTGGATCGTGCGGTGCACGTGCTCGCTCGCCTCCGGATGGAAGCTGATGTAGGTGGCGCCCGCCTTGGCGAAGTCCGGGACGAGGCGGTCGACCGGCCTGACCATCAGGTGCACGTCGATCGGCGCGGTGACCCCGTGCCGGCGCAGCGCCTCGCAGACCAGCGGGCCGATCGTCAGGTTGGGGACGTAGTGGTTGTCCATCACGTCGAAATGCACCCAGTCGGCCCCCGCCGCCAGCACGGCGTCGACTTCGGCGCCGAGCCGGGCGAAATCGGCGGACAGGATCGAGGGGGCGACGAGGCATCGGGACATCGAGGGGATCCGGCGGGCCGCGCCGCGGCGGCAGTCCGGGCGATTCTACCCTCGCGGGGCGACCCGGTTTGCCACTACCATCCGCACATCCTGCTGTCGGAGACCGAGATGAGAACGACGTACGCCCTGCCCGTCGCCGCGCTGCTGGCGCTGGCCGCGCCGCCCGCCGCGGCCGAGGCCTTCCGCGGCTTCTATTTCGGCGTGCACGGCGGCAGTTCCACGCAGACCGACGACGGCCGCGAGATCCTGCGCTTCGACACCGATGCCGACGGGGAGTTCGTCGACGTCGTGAACTCGCCGACGAACCCGTCGCTTTTCCGCGCGTTCTGCGGCGGCGGCCCCAACAGCGGCTACGTCCAGGCCGGGTGCCGCAACAACTTCGACGACAAGGCCGGCGACACGGGGTTCCGGCTGGGCTACGACTGGCAGACGCTCGACCTCGTGTACGGCGTCGTCGCCGAGCATTCCAGCGGCGGCGTCACCGACAACGTCACCGGGTTCACCAGCACGCTCGACACGTACACCTTCAATCGCGAACTCGGGGCGATCACGTCGCTGCGCGGCCGCGTCGGGTTCACGTTCGGCGACGGCACCAACCTGCTGTACGGCACCGCGGGCTATGCGTGGTCCAGCGTCGACCACGCGTTCACGACGACGAACACGCTGAACACGTTCTCGCCGACCACGGCGGAAGTGGATGCCAACGGCGTCGTGATCGGCGTCGGTTTCGAGACGTTCGTCTGGAAGAACTTCACCGTCGGGCTCGAATACCTGTCGCACCGGTTCAGCGACGACGGTTTCGTCGTGCACGCCGCGGGGCCCGGCCCGGCCGACGACCCGTTCACGGTCGACGACCCGGACGGCACCGATTTCCGCCGCAGCAGCCGCGACATCGACGTGTCGAGCACGCGGCTCACCTTCAACGCCCGCTTCCCGGGCTGGTGACGCTCAGCGCGCGCGGTCGCGGCGGATGCGTTCGTACGCGCCGTTGATCGCCCGCGCCTTGTCTTCCGCCTGCAGGCGGAGTTCGTCGGCGGCGCCGACGAGACGGTCGGGGTGGTACTGCGCGATCAGCCGGCGATAGGCCCGGTCCACTTCGCCGTCGCTGGCGTCGTCGCGCAGCCCCAGCACCGCGTAGGGATCGTCGCGCCGGCGCCGGAACCAGTCGGCGTCGAACGCATGGCCGATGATCAGGCCGATCAGCGCGCCGCCCGGGTGCTTCAGCAGCAGGTACCCGGCGACCACTCCCAGCAGCTTGCCGTACCACCTCATCCGCAGCATCCGTTCGCGACCTTTCCCGCGGCGATTCTACCAGCCGCCCCGCGCGCGCCCGCGGCGTACAATGGCCGCCCTTTCGCTCGCCCGGGCCCAACCGCCGTGCCGACGACCCTGCATACCTCCGACCTGCCCGGCCTGACGCTGCTGCACCGGGGCAAGGTGCGCGACGTCTACGACCTGCCCGGCCAACGGCTGCTGATGGTGGCCACGGACCGGCTGTCGGCGTTCGACGTGGTGCTGCCCGATCCCGTGCCCGGCAAGGGC
>CAMPHE010000089.1 GCA_946885815.1 uncultured Arenimonas sp. | reverse complement strand
GCCTTGCGCGCGTCGTCGTAGAACAGCTCGTAGAAATCGCCCATCCGGAAGAACAGCAGGATGTCCGGGTTCTCCGCCTTCGCGGCGAGGAACTGGCGCATCACCGGGGAGTGCGACGACGAATCGCCGCTCATGGGCAGGAAGGACCGCAGGACATGACGGGGAGGGCGGAATGACGGGAAACCGGGCGAGGCAGCTTAGTCCAACCGCCCGCGCGTGGCGACGCGTCACGACCGGTGCACGACGGCGGCGATAGCGTCCGCCCATGTCGAAACGCCGCCTTCCCGCACTTTTCGAATTTGGTCGGTCATCGTGTCCCCGGCGACAGCGCGTCGCCATCGCGGCGGTGGCGCTGCTCGCACTCGCGGCGGCCGGCTGCGGCGGCGACGCACCGCCCGGGGCGGCGGAGGGCGAGGCCACGCTGCCTCCGCACACCGTGCCCGAACTCGCACCGATTCCGGCGCCGGCGGAAGTGCCCGCGGAGCCGGCGGCGGCCCCGGCGCCCACGCCGACGACGGCCGATTCCCGCGCCGACGCGACCCACACGCTGCCGGACGTGCCGATCCTGCGCGCGCTGCGCGTCGGCGAGCAGCCGGGCGCCGATCGCATCGTCTTCGAGTTCGACGGCGACGGCCTGCCGGCGTGGTCCATTTCCTACGTCGACCGGCCCGTCTACGAATGCGGCAGCGGCCATGTCGTGCGGTTGCCGGGCGATGCGTGGCTGCAGGTGCGCTTCATGGGCGCGCAGGCGCACACGGCGCAGGGCGAAAGCACGACCGGCCCGAAGCTGCGCGCCTTCGGCATGACCAACCTGGTCGCACTGGCGCGCGTCTGCGACTTCGAGGGCGAAGTGACCTGGGTCGCCGCGGTGAAGCGGCCCGCCGGCTATACCCCGCGGGTGCTGGACGCGCCGGCGCGGCTCGCGGTCGATCTCGCGCACTGAAGCGGCCTGCGGGGATGACGCGCGCGGCGCGGCGGCTTACGCTGCCGCCATGGACACGACGGCCACTCCCGACGACGACGCGCTGCATGCGCTGGCCGGCCAGGTCGGCGCCGCGCTGCAGTCCGCCCACCTGATGCTCGCGACCGCCGAGAGCTGCACCGGGGGCTGGATCGCGAAGATGGTCACCGACATCCCCGGCTGCTCGGCGTGGTTCGACTGCGGGATCGCGGCCTACAGCTACGAAGCGAAGCAGGCGCTGCTCGGTGTGCGCCCCGAGACGCTGACCGCGCACGGTGCGGTCAGCCAGGAAACGGTGCTCGAAATGGTGTCCGGTGCGCTGGTCACGTCGGGCGCCAGCGTCGCGGTCGCGGTCACCGGCATCGCCGGACCGACCGGCGGCCTGCCGGGAAAACCCATCGGGACGGTCTGGATCGGCTGGAAACGGCGTGGCGGTTACCCGCGCGCGCAGCTGTTCCATTTCAGCGGCGACCGCGAGGCGGTGCGCCGCCAGACCGTCGACGCCGCACTCTCGGGCCTCCTGTCCCTCGCCGCCGCCACCCCGTAGGAGCGGCTTCAGCCGCGATTCCCCAAAGGAAACCGGCCAAAGGGCTTGACACCCCCGGTCGCTTCGTTAGTAGTATTACTACTAATGGAAATCACCGACACCCAGCAGGCCATCCTCGCGCTGATCGCCGAGCGGATCGAAACCGACGGCGTCCCGCCGTCCCAGGTGGAGATCGCACACGCGTTCGGGTTCAAGGGCGTTCGCGCCGCGCAATACCACCTCGAGGCCCTCGAGCAGGCCGGGGCGATCCGTCGCGTCCCCGGGCAGGCCCGCGGCATCCGGCTCGTGGCGTCCCCGGCCGCCGACCTCGTCCCGGCGGCCGGGGGTGCCGCTTCCCCCGTTCCCGACGCCGCGCTCCGGCTGCCGGTGCTCGGCCAGGTCGCCGCCGGCCTGCCGATCGGCGCCGACGCCGGCGTGCACGACATGGTGCTGCTCGACCGCGTGTTCTTCTCGCCGGCGCCCGATTACCTGCTCCGGGTCAAAGGCGATTCGATGCGCGACGAAGGCATCCTGTCGGGCGACCTCATCGGCGTGCACCGCACCACCGACGCGCGCAGCGGCCAGATCGTCGTCGCCCGCATCGACGACGAGATCACCGTGAAACTGCTCAAGGTCGGCAAGGACGGCATCCGCCTGCTGCCGCGCAATCCCGACTTCGCGCCGATCGTCGTGCGCGACGATCAGGACTTCGCGATCGAAGGCCTGTACTGCGGCCTCGTGAGGCCGAACCGGTGAGCGGCGGTCGCCGGAAATCCCCGAAGAAGAAATCCCTTTCCCTACAGCGCATCGAAGCCGAATCGGCTGCCCGCGACGGTGTTTCGCGCGGAGCATCGGAACCGGCGGAAACTTCTCAGTCCGTGAGACCCGCGCCGCCTAACCTGCCTTCCATCGCCACACGACCTCCGAGGAATCCCGCCATGTCCACGATCGACGACAACAAGAAGCGCGCGCTCACCGCGGCCCTGAGCCAGATCGAGAAGCAGTTCGGCAAGGGCGCCGTGATGCGCATGGGCGACAAGTCGGCCGAGCCCGCCGAAGTCATCGGCACCGGCTCGCTGATGCTCGACATCGCGCTCGGCATCGGCGGGCTGCCGAAGGGCCGGGTCATCGAGATCTACGGCCCGGAATCGTCGGGCAAGACCACGCTGACGCTGCAGGCGATCGCCGAATGCCAGAAGGCGGGCGGCACCGCCGCGTTCATCGACGCCGAACACGCGCTCGATCCCACGTATGCGGTCAAGCTCGGCGTCAACATCGACGATCTGCTCGTCAGCCAGCCCGACACCGGCGAGCAGGCGCTCGAGATCGCCGACATGCTGGTGCGCTCGAATTCGGTCGACATGGTGGTCGTCGACTCGGTCGCCGCGCTCACGCCGCGCGCCGAGATCGAGGGCGAGATGGGCGACCAGCTGCCGGGCCTGCAGGCCCGCCTGATGAGCCAGGCGCTGCGCAAGCTCACCGGCAACATCAAGCGCAGCAACTGCATGGTGGTCTTCATCAACCAGCTGCGCCACAAGATCGGCATCATGATGCCGGGCCAGAGCCCGGAGACCACGACCGGCGGCAACGCGCTGAAGTTCTACGCGTCGGTGCGCCTCGACATCCGCCGCATCGGCTCGGTGAAGAAGGGCGAGGAAGTCATCGGCAACCAGACCAAGATCAAGGTGGTCAAGAACAAGATGGCGCCGCCGTTCAAGATCATCGTCACCGAGATCCTGTACGGGCAGGGCATCAGTCGCGAAGGCGAGCTGATCGACATGGGCGTCGACGCCAAGCTCGTCGAGAAGTCGGGCGCGTGGTACGGCTACAACGGCGAACGCATCGGCCAGGGCAAGGAGAACGCCCGCCAGTGGCTGAAGGACAACCCGGCGGTCGCGAAGGACCTCGAGGCGAAGCTGCGCGAGAAGTTCGTCCCGGGCCTGGTGATCGGCGACGAGGCGTCCGCCGAATCGGTGGAGTGATCCGGTGGCCGGCGGCGACGCGGACGACGCGTACCGCAAGGCTCTCGGGTTGCTGGTCCGGCGCGAGCAGTCGCGCCGCGACCTGAAGCGCAAGCTGGCCGTGCGCGGCGTGGACGCCACGGAGGCTGCCGCCGCGGTCGACCGCCTCGCCGCCCAGGGGTTCCAGGACGATGCGCGCTTCGCGGTCGCGTTCGCGCGCGACCGGGCGTCGGCCGGGTATGGACCGGTCCGGATCCGGCAGGAGCTTTCCGGGCACGGCGTCGACCCGGAAGGCTGCGAGGCGGCACTGCTGGCCTGCGAGACGGACTGGGCCGCGCGCGCGGCGGAACTCGTCGAGCGTCGTTTCCGGCCCGCCGAGCTCGGCGAGCCGGCGCGGCGGCGCAAGGCGTTCGACTTCCTGCTGCGGCGCGGCTTCGACCCGGGAATGGCCCACGCGGCGATCGCCGCGCGGCAGCGAACGGACGCCTGAGGCGCGGGCCGGCCACGCCGCGGGCTGGTAATCTTGGCGTCTCGCCGAAAGTCGCGAATTCCGGTACGCCGCCCCGCGGATCGCCGGTGTCGCGTCGACGGCCAACCGTCCCAGACCCGGCCTCCATGACTCCGACCAGCCAGCAGATCCGCCGCGACTTCCTCGAGTTCTTCCGCGCCAAGGGCCACGAAGTCGTGCCCTCCAGTTCGCTCGTGCCCGGCAACGACCCGACGCTGCTGTTCACCAATGCCGGCATGGTGCAGTTCAAGGACGTCTTCCTCGGCGGCGAGAAGCGCAGCTACGCGCGGGCCGCGAGTTCGCAGCGCTGCGTGCGCGCCGGCGGCAAGCACAACGACCTCGACCAGGTGGGCTACACCGCGCGCCACCACACGTTCTTCGAGATGCTGGGCAACTTCAGCTTCGGCGACTATTTCAAGCGCGACGCGATCGCGTTCGCCTGGGAACTGCTGACCGGCGTGTGGCAGCTGCCGAAGGAGCGGCTGCTGGTCACGGTCTATCACACCGACGACGAAGCCTACGACCTGTGGCACACGATGGTCGGCCTGCCTCCGGAGCGCATCATCCGCATCGGCGACAACAAGGGCGCGCCGTACGCGTCGGACAATTTCTGGCAGATGGCCGACACCGGCCCGTGCGGGCCGTGCACCGAGATCTTCTACGACCACGGCGCACACATCGCCGGCGGCCCGCCGGGCAGCCCCGACGAGGACGGCGACCGCTTCATCGAGATCTGGAACAACGTCTTCATGCAGTACGACCGCCAGCCCGACGGCACGCTGGTGCCGCTGCCCGCGCCCTGCGTCGACACCGGCATGGGCCTCGAGCGCATCGCGGCCGTGCTGCAGCACGTGCACAGCAATTACGAGATCGACCTGTTCCAGCACCTGATCCGCGCGGCGGCGGCGCTCACGGGTACCGACGATCTCGAGCACAAGTCGCTGCGCGTCATCGCCGACCACATCCGCGCCTGCAGCTTCCTCGTCGTCGACGGCATCCTGCCGTCGAACGAAGGGCGCGGCTACGTGCTGCGCCGGATCATCCGCCGGGCGATCCGCCACGTCTGGAAGCTCGACGGCCTGAAGCCCGACGGCCTGTTCTGGCGCATGGTCGAGCCGCTCGCCGAAGTGATGGGCGAGGCGTATCCGGAGCTGCGCGCGCGACGCCCGCTGATCGAACAGGCGCTGCGCGCCGAGGAAGCCACGTTCGCGCAGACGCTCGACGCCGGCATGGCACGGCTGCAGGACTACCTGGCGGCTTCCGACAACGTGATCGGCGGCGAGCCGCTGTTCCAGCTGCACGATACGTACGGCTGCCCGCCCGACCTGATCGCCGACCTGCTGCGCGAGAACGCCGACAAGGGCTGGCGCCTCGCCGACGACGCGCTCGCGGTCTACGAGACGCAGATGAAGCAGCAGCGCGACCGGTCCCGGAGCGCGGGCAAGTTCGCCGGCGCGACCGCGCTGCCCGCCGACCTGGTCGCGAAGCTGCGGCCGACCGAGTTCCTCGGGTACGAATCGCTCGATGCCGACGATCGCCGCA
The DNA here is from genome assembly GCA_946885815.1 of uncultured Arenimonas sp. The sequence continues at coordinate 1,402 of CAMPHE010000089.1, read as the reverse complement.
TCGTCGCGCTGCTGCGTGACGGCAAGCCGGTCGAGGCGGTCGTCGAAGGCGAGGCCGCGATGGTGCTGCTCGATCAGACGCCGTTCTACGCCGAATCCGGCGGGCAGGTCGGCGACGCCGGCGAGCTCGTCGACAGCCGCGGCGGTCGCTTCGAGGTCGGCGACACGCTGAAGCTTTCGGGGGCGTTCCATGCCCACGTCGGGCGCGTGGCCTCGGGACGGCTGGCCGTCGGCGATCGCGTGTCCGCGCGCGTCGACGAGGCCCGCCGCCAGGCGACGGTGCTGAACCACTCGGCGACGCACCTGCTGCACGCGGCGCTGCGCACGGTGCTCGGCGAGCACGTCACCCAGAAGGGCTCACTGGTCGCGCCCGACCGCCTGCGCTTCGACTTCTCGCACTTCGCGGCGATCGGCGCCGACGACCTGGCGCGCGTCGAGGCCATCGTCAACGAGCAGATCCGCCGCAACGCCGAAGCCGAAGTGCACCACATGGGCATGCAGGAAGCCGTCGACTTCGGCGCGATGGCGCTGTTCGGCGAGAAGTACGGCGAGCGCGTGCGCGTGCTGCGGATGGGCGAATTCTCGACCGAGCTGTGCGGTGGCACGCACGTGCACCGCACGGGCGACATCGGCCTGTTCAAGATCGTGTCCGAGGGTGGCATCCAGGCCGGCGTGCGCCGCATCGAGGCGGTGACGGGCGACGGCGCGCTGCGCCATGTCGCCGACGAGGAGCGTCGTCTCGACGAAGTCGCGGCGATGCTCGGCGGCAGCGCCGCCGACGTCACCGAGAAACTGCGCGTGCTGCTCGACCGGCAGAAGAAGCTCGAACGCGAGATCGATTCGCTGAAGGCGAAGGCGGCAGCCGGTGCCACGGCCGATCTCGCCGCGTCGGCGCCCGAGGTGTCCGGCGTCCGCGTCATCGCGACGCGCCTGGAAGGTCTCGACGCCAAGGCGCTGCGCGACGCCGTCGACCAGCTGAAAAGCCGCCTGCGCGACGCCGTGATCCTGCTCGCGTCGGCGGAAGGCGGGCGCGCGTCGCTCGTGGCGGGCGTGCAGGGCACCGCACTCGGCAAGGTGAAGGCCGGGGAGCTGATGGCGCACGTGACGGCGCAGATCGGCGGCAAGGGCGGGGGGCGGCCGGACATGGCACAAGGCGGCGGCAGTGACGGACCGGCTTTGGTGGCGGCGCTCGACGGCGTTCGCGACTGGGTCGCGGCGCGACTGGGCTGACGCCGCGTCGGTTTGCGCCCCGACCGGGCGCGTTCTACCATCGGGCCGGGTCGCCTTCCGGGCGACCGGGGAACCGCGACGAACACGGGCATCCGCGGGCCGGTGCAGGGACGTATCCGGAGGGAACCATGCTGATTCTGACGCGACGGGTGGGAGAGACCCTGATGATCGGT
>CAMPHE010000088.1 GCA_946885815.1 uncultured Arenimonas sp. | reverse complement strand
CCGCCTCGGTGAAGACCATCGACATGCACGCGTCGTACTTCGTGCCCGACGAGCTGACCGACCGCGCGCTGCGCGCGGCGCTCGCCCGCGGCGTGCGCGTGCGCATTCTCGTGCCCGGCAAGCACATCGATTCGGAAACCGTGCGTTACGCGTCCAAGAAGCTGTGGGGGCCGCTGCTGCAGGCCGGCGCGGAGGTGTACGAGTACGAACCGACGATGATGCACGTCAAGATGCTGGTCGTGGACCAGATGCTGGTGTCGGTGGGTTCGACGAACTTCGACGAGCGCAGCTTCAGCCTCAACGACGAGGCGAGCCTGAACATCTACGACGCCGATTTCGCGGCGGCGATGACGCGGATCTTCGAGGCCGACATGAAGCGCTCCAGGAAGTTCGACTTCGAGATGTGGGCGAACCGCCCGTGGAAGGAGAAGTTCATGGAGACGGTGGTGATGCCGCTGCGCTCGCAGCTCTAGGATCGCCCCATGTCTCCTGCCATGTTTCCCGCGCGCGCTCCGGCCGCCGTGCCGGCCCGGGCGCTGCTGGCCGGCGGCGTCGCCGCGATGCTGGCGGGCGGCGGCGCCTCGGCGGCCGGAGCCGGGCCGCTTCCCGGCGCCGCGGTGGAGCTCGACCCGGTCGTGGTCAGCGCGACGCGCACCGACGACCGGCCGCATGAAGTCCCGGCGTCGATCGACGTGGTCACCGGCGCCGAGCTGCGTACCGCCCGGGCGGCCCTGAACCTCGCCGAGAGCCTGTGGCGGGTGCCGGGCGTCGTCGTCCGCGACCGCCAGAACCAGGCGCAGGACCTGCAGATCTCGATCCGCGGTTTCGGCGCGCGCGCGACGTTCGGCGTGCGCGGGCTGCGGCTGCTCGCCGACGGCATCCCGGCGTCGATGCCCGACGGCCAGGGCCAGGTGTCGCATTTCGCGCTGGAAGCGGCCGACCGCATCGAAGTGCTGCGCGGGCCGTTCTCGGCGCTGCACGGCAACGCCGCCGGTGGCGTGATCGCGGTGTTCAGTGCGCCGGCGCCCGACGTGCCGGAAGCCGAAGTCGCCCTGCTCGCCGGCAGCGACGGCCTGTGGCGCGCCGGCGCGTCGTGGCGCGGGCCGCTGGACGCGGCGGCGCACCACGGTCTGCGCGTCGACGCCGCGCGCACCGCCGGCGACGGCTGGCGCGAGCGCAGCGCATGGCGTCGCGACGGCGCCCAGGCGCTGCTGCGCGGGACGTTCGACGGCGGCGCGACCTATACCGTGCTGTTCAACCACCTCGACCTGGAGGCCGAGGACCCGCAGGGGCTGAACGCGACCGAGCTGTCGCGGGACCGCCGGGCGGCCAGCCCGAACTCCGTCCTGTTCGGTGCGCGCAAGACCGTCGAGCAGGCGCAGCTCGGCGCGCGCGTCGAACAGCCGTTCGGCGACGCGCAGTCGCTCGCGCTGACGGGATGGCGTGGACGCCGGCAGACGTTCCAGATCCTCACCGTGCCGGTATTCGCGCAGGCGAACCCGACGCATGGCGGCGGCGTGATCGACCTCGACCGCGACTACCACGGCGTCGATGCGCGCTGGCAATGGCGTGCGCCGGACGAGCGCGCGACGCTCACCGCCGGCGTGTCGCGCGAGGTGGCCGCCGAGCGGCGCCGCGGCTTCGAGAATTTCGTCGGCGGCGAGATCGGCGTCGTCGGTGCGCTGCGGCGCGACGAGCGCAACCGCGTCACGTCCGACGACGTCTACCTGCAGGGCGACTGGCGGCCCGGCGCGCGCTGGCGCGTCAATGCCGGTCTGCGGCACACGCGCGTGCGCTTCGCATCGGCGGACGACTACGTGACCGCCGACAACCCCGACGACAGCGGCGCGCTCGCGTATTCGCGCATGTCGCCGGTGCTCGGCGTGCTGTTCCGGGCGAGCGATGCCGTGTCGGTGTACGCCAACGCCGGCAGCGGCTTCGAGACGCCGACGTTCGCCGAGCTGGCGTATCGCCTCGACGGCGGCACCGGGCTCGACGACTCGCTGCGGCCGGCACGGAGCCGTCATGCCGAACTCGGGCTGCGCGCGACGCGAGGCGAGGCGCGTTTCGGCGTCGCGCTGTTCGGTGCGTCGACACGCGACGAGCTGGTGGTGGTCGCGAACCAGGGCGGTCGCAGTTACTACGACAATGCCGGCCGCACGCGGCGACGAGGTGCGGAATTCTCGCTGTCGATGCCGCTCGGCGCGCGCTGGGACGTGGCCGCCGCCTACACGTGGCTCGATGCGCGCTACCGCGAGGACTTCGGCACGTGCGCGACGCCGCCGTGCAGCGGCGACGACCTGCGCGTGCGCGAAGGCGCGTGGATTCCCGGCCTCGCGCGGCATACCGGCTGGGTCGGCCTGCGCTGGCGCGCGCGCGCCGACACCGACGTGCTGCTGGAGGCGCGGGGCAACTCCGCGGTGCATGTCGACGACCGCAACAGCGCCACCGCCCCCGGGTATGTGCTGATCGACGCCGGCGTCGAACACCGCTTCGGCACCGCGCCGGCGTGGCGCGTGTTCGCGCGCGTCGACAACCTGCTCGACCGCGAGACGGTCGGCTCGGTGATCGTCAACGAAGGCAATGGCCGGTTCTTCGAACCGGCCCCGGGGCGACGCTGGCAGCTCGGCCTGTCGGCGGTCTGGTGAAACCGACCGGTGACGATCAGTCGTCGCTGTCGGGCTGGACGGTGACGATCCGGCCGTCGTAGCCGCTGATGCGCAGTTCCACGCGCTGCCCGTCACGGTCGTACGCGTCGGCGTCCCACAGCGCGCCGTCGCGATCGATGTCGTGGACCTGGCGGTAACCGGCCTGTTCGATCGCGGCGAGCACCGCGGGCAGTTCGATCAGCGCGCGCGGCGACTGCGCGTCGAACACTTCGCCGTTCGCGGGATCGACGGCGACTTCGCCCCACAGGCCGTTCGCGCGGCGGACCTCGGCTTCCCACAGGCCGTCGTCGTACTCGACCTCGCGGACTTCGGCGTAACCGGCGGCCTGCAGCGTGGCGGCGATGTCGGCGGGGCCGGCGCTGGCCAGCGCGGCGAGCAGGGGGATCAGGTTCAGGGTCATGGCGTTTCTCCGTCAGGGGTGGGTGGATCCGGTGGCGCCACTATCCGCATCCCGCATGACGCGCCTATGAGGTGGTCGTTCACCCGTCTGTTAGGGATGTGCGGCATCCTGCCGCCCATGCGCGCACGCACCGCCCTTCTGCTCGCCGGCCTGGCCGCGATCGTTTTCGCCGGCGCGTGGTTCGTCGCGGGGCACGTGCGGGACCGGCCGTCGACGCCCGCGGCCGCGACGGTGCCGCAACCGTCGCCATCGCCCGCACCGCCGTCGACCGCGGCCGCGGCGCTGTCGCAGCGCGACTACGAACGCGTGCGTGCCGCGGTCGAGCGCGGCGACATGGTGCCGCTGGAAGGCGTGCTCGCCGATGCGCAGCGCCGCCACGCCGGCACGGTGCTCGAGATCGAGCTGGAACGCGGCGAGTACGAAGTGGAGATCCTCGGCGACGACGGCGTGATCCGCGAACTCGAATACGACGCGCGCACCGGCGCGCTGCTCGAAGTCGAGGTCGAGAAGCCCTGATGCGCGTGCTCCTCGCCGAGGATGACGCCGGCCTGGCGCACCGGCTCGCGGCCGCGCTGACCGAAGCCGGCTATGCGGTCGACCACGCCGCCGACGGCGTCGATGCGGAGTTCCGGGGCCAGACCGAGAGCTACGACGCCGCCGTGCTCGACATCGGCCTGCCCGGCATGGACGGCCTGGCCGTGCTCGATGCGTGGCGCGGCAACGGCGTGCGATTGCCGGTGATCGTGCTGACCGCGCGCGGCCGCTGGCACGACAAGCTCGCCGGCTTCGACGCCGGTGCCGACGACTACCTGGTGAAACCCTTCGCCACCGAAGAACTGGTGTTGCGGCTGCGCGCGCTGATCCGACGCAGCGGCGGCCACGCGCACCCGCAGCTCGTGCGCGGCGCGCTCGCGCTGGACGACAACGCCGGCCGGTTCACGCTGCGCGGCGAGCCGCTGGCGCTGACCGCGCAGGAACACCGCATCCTCGCCTACCTGATGCATCGCGGCGACGCCGTGGTGAGTCGCGGCGAACTCGGCGAACACGTCTACGAACAGGGCATCGACCCGGATTCCAATGCGCTGGACGTGCTCATCGGTCGTATCCGCCGCAAGATCGGCGCCGCCCGGCTGGTCACGGAACGCGGCAAGGGTTTCCGACTGGTCGACGGGCCGTGATGGATCGCCGTTCGCTGAGGCTGCGTCTGCTGCTCGCGGGTGGCGTCGGCGTGCTGCTGGCGTCGCTCGCGGTGGCGCTGTGGCTCGGCCAGGCCTTCGCCGCCGCCAGCGAACGCGCGTTCGACCGGATGCTCGCCGAGGAACTGCGGACGCTGATCGCGATGGGCGAGGTCGACGAGAGCGGCCGGTTCATGCTGCAGGCGGAGCCGGGCGACCCGCAGTTCGCGCAGCTGTACTCGGGCCATTACTGGCGCGTGGTCGCCGGCGATCGGCAGTTCCAGTCCCGCTCGCTCTGGGATGCGCGGCTCGAGCTGCCCTCGTCTTCCGGCCCGGGGCCGGCGCAGGCCTTCGAAACGCCCGGGCCGCGCGACACGACGCTGCGCGTGCTCGCGCAGGCGGTGGGGTTCCCCGACTCGGCAACGCCCGTGATGTTCGCGGTCGCCGCCGATCGCGCCGGCCTCAGCGCCGAAACGGCCGAGTTCCGCCTGCTCGCCGGCGGCGCGGTGGCCCTCGTGGCGGTGACGCTGCTGGCATTGCTGGCGCTGCAGGTCGGCTTCGCGCTGCGGCCGCTGACCGCGCTCGCGCAGATCGCCGCGCGCGTGCGCCGCGGCGAGACCGCGAGCTTCCCGGCCGCCGGCCTGCCCTCCGAAGTGGCGCCGCTCGCGACGCATCTGAACGAACTGCTCGAACACCACGACCGCTCGGTGCGCCGCGCGCGCACCGCCGCGCAGGATCTCGCGCATGCGCTGAAGACGCCGCTCGCGGTGCTGTCGATGGAAGCCGAACGGCCGGGGCCCGAGCTGGCGGCGCGCGTGCAGGCGGAGGTGGCGCGGATGCAGGCGTCGATCGACCGCCACCTCGGTCGCGGCGTCGCGGCCGACACCCGTGCGCGCACGCCGGTGCAGCCGGTGGTGGACGCGCTGCTGGCGCTGATGGCGCGTGTGCACGCCGGCCGCGGCGTCCGGTTCGAGCGCGCCGCGACCGCGGTGGACGCCGTATTCGCCGGCAGTCGCGAGGATCTCGAAGAGATGCTCGGCAACCTGCTGGACAACGCCGGCAAGTGGGCGTCATCGCGCGTGCATGTCGATGTGGACGCGCAGGCCGAGCGCTGTCGGCTGACGGTGAGCGACGACGGGCCGGGGCTGCCGGCGGATTCGCTGGACGCATTGCCGGCGCGCGGCGTGCGCCTCGACGAACGCACGCCCGGCAGCGGTCTCGGTCTCGCCATCGTGCGCGATGTCGCCGAGGGCTACGGCGGCCGGCTGGCACTGCACGCGGGCGCGCCGGGGCTGGTGGCGGTGCTGGAGTTGCCGGCGGGGTGACGCTGCGGGAAAAGAAAAACCCGCCACTCGGGCGGGTTTTTCGGTGAACGGGAAAGCGGTTCGCGGCTGAAGCCGCTCCTACGCGTGAGCCGCTGCGCGGCTCACTTGATCTTGCCTTCCTTGTACATCACGTGCTTGCGGACGACGGGATCGTACTTCTTGATCTCCATCTTGCCCGGCGTGGTCTTCTTGTTCTTGTCGGTCGTGTAGAAATGGCCGGTGCCGGCCGACGACGTCAGGCGGATCTTGTCGCGCTTGGAAGCCATGGTTCAGTCCTCCTCAGATCTTTTCGCCGCGGGCGCGCATTTCGGCGAGGACGGAATCGATGCCGTTCTTGTCGATCGTGCGCAGGGCAGCCATGGAAAGGCGCAGCTTCACCCAGCGGTTCTCCGAGGCGACCCAGAAGCGGCGCTCGTGAAGATTGGGAAGAAAACGGCGGCGGGTCTTGTTGTTCGCGTGCGAGACGTTGTTGCCCGTCATCACGCGCTTGCCGGTGACCTGGCAGATGCGGCTCATGAGTTTGGCTCCTGGGTCGGTGCCGTCCGTAGCCCGGACGGCGGCGGCCCCGCGACGTCGGGCCGGAGCCTTCGGGCGCATGCGATGCGGGATGACACGGGCGCTCCGCCGGGGCCGGGAGATCGCACTCCCCGGGGCCGAGGCCGGAGGCGATGCGGAGCGAGCCGCGCATTATGCCTTTGCGTTCGGGCACTTACAAGCTTTCGCGGGGTCTTCGCCACGAATTGCACGAAGTACACGACCGAGCACGGATAAAGCAGAATCGTCTTGATTATCAATGCTTTATTCGTGCTCGGTCGTGCATTTCGTGTCGGTCGTGGCAAGAATCGCCTTCGATCGTCACTCCGGCGTGCGCTCCCCCCGCCAGCCGCGGTGGCGGATGTCGAGGTGGAGGCTGTAGGCGGCGACGAAGGTGGGGAACAGGTTCTGCAGCACGCCGACCGAGTCCTGCTTCGCCGAGAACAGGAAGTAGCCGAGCGTCATCAGGCTGCCGAGCAGGCTCATGTACCAGAACACCCGCGGGATCACCGGCTTGCCGGCGCGGCGCGAGGCGAAGAACTGCACGAACCAGCGGCCGCCGAACATCAGCGCGCCGGTGTAGCCCACCAGTTTCCACGCGGTGACGTGCAGCCCGGTCCACTCGAGCCACGGCAGGACTTCGTTCATCGCTTCACTCCAGTTCGCGTACCGCCGGGCGGCTGCTGCGGCGGATCAGCCACGCGACGCCCATCAGGTCGCGCACGCCGACCAGCGCGCGGCCGAGGTTGGTGTACTTCGAGGCGCCGCTGCCTCGCGCGCGATGGTTCACCGGCACGCTGACGGTGCGCCAGCCGGC
>CAMPHE010000087.1 GCA_946885815.1 uncultured Arenimonas sp. | reverse complement strand
AAGGCAACAGCGAAAAAGCCAGCAGCGAAAAAGGCAACAGCGAAGAAGGCCACGACCAAGAAGGCCACGACCAAGAAGGCCGCGACCAGAAAGGCCACGACGAAAAGGGCGACGACGAAAAAGGCCGCGACCAGAAAGGCTACGACTAGAAAGACCACGGCGAAGAAGACGGCAGCGAAGAAGGCTGCGAAGACGACGGCACGGAAAGCCACCACGAAGAATGCGAAGAAGGCGGTGCCACGCAAGGCGACGCGGGCGCGTACGTCGACGGCCGGTGCGGCGACGACACCGGCGCCGAAGCGCACCGGCTCGTTCAAGGCGCGGCCGGATCGCACCGCGGCCCCGGTGGACGCCGCGCAGGGCGCGCCGACGACGACGAACCCGAAGGGGCCGTCACAGGAGCATTCCGTCAAGGCGCACCAGCCAATCGAGCGCGAACTGCCCGGTCCGCACGGCTCGCAGGTGCGTCAGGCGAACCCGCAGCGGAACCTCGTTCGCCGCATCCCGCGCTGAACCGTCAGTCGAAGACGCCCGGGTCGTCGGGCGTCGATTCGACGAGCGTGCAGTCGGAACGCGGCGTGGCATCGCCCATCACGACCTGCGGCTCCATGCCGCCGAGGCCGATGCGCGGCCAGCAGCGCGGCTCCAGCACCACCTCGCCGCGCCGGATCGCCGCCCACGGCATCGTCTCGCCGCGGCTGTAGAAGTCGACGTTGCCGGCGTTCCGCCAGCCGGCGGCGCGCCGTGTGCTGAGCCAGCAGGCGACATGCGTCGAGCCGAGATGGCACAGCAGCCGCTCGTCGGCGCCGTCGCGGTCGGCGTCGAGGTCGATCACGAGGCACTCCGCGCCGTCGCGCCGGCACTCGTCGCCATGCAGCTTCCCGGCCGCGAACGCGCCGAGCCACGCGGCGTCCGGCGGGCTCGTTCCGGGCGCCAGCGCGAGCTGGCGGGCCAGCGCGTCGGCGTCGAGCGCCGGTTCGCCGGGCCGCTCCCACTCCCAGCGCCGCGTCGCCGCCAGCAGCCGGTCGATCTGCTCGCGCTGGTCCGGCGCCGCGACGATCGCCGGATCGTCGCGCAGCGCCTGCAGCGCGCGCACCCCGTGGCGACCGGTCTGCCAGCGGAGGTATTCGGCGTCGAGGGCATCGAGCTTCGACCCGGCCGGCGCGGCATGGAACCGCGCGACCTGGCTCGCGGTCGCGACCCGGTACGGATCGAGCAGCGGCGAATTGCCCAGCACCATCATCACGATCGCCGCGAGCGACACCGCGATGTTCACCTGCGGCAGGCGCTGCAGCCACGACCCGTCGCGTCGCAGCGCAGCCCATGCATAGCCGAGGGCATGCGCGGCGAGCAGCGCTACCGCCACCGCCGCCCAGTAGCGCTCCACGGTCCAGCCGTACTGGTCGATGCGCAGCCACAGCGCCACCAGCGCGATCAACGCGAACGCCGGCGACGCGACCAGCCCGGCGCTGACGAACCGGCGCAGCCACGCCGGATACGGCGCCGGGCCGTCGCCGTCCTGCCTCACCGCGTTGACGAACAGCACCAGGTGCGCGAGCACGAGTGCGACGATCAGGCTCGCGTGGTTGGTATCCCACAGCCCGTCGAGGCCGGTGAACGGCAGCGTGGCGAGGAACGCCACCGAGAACAGCACCAGCACCGGCAACAGCCCGGTGAACAGCGCGAACAGGATCGAGCGCGCGATCCGCACCGGCTTCTGCTGGGTGCGGCCGATCAGCACGCCGAGGCCGACCAGCAGTCCGGTCGCCAGGTAGACGAACGGCGGCTCGGCGAACAGGTCCTCGAACAGCTCGATGCCCACCAGTTTGAACAGCTGCGCCCACAGCACCAGCAGGCCCCAGCCGAGGCCGACGAAGACCGCCGCCAGCCCGAGCGTCAGCGCGTTCTGCCACGCGCTCTCGAACAGGAACGGGTACGGCGCGCACCAGCGCCCGTGCGCGAGCCGGGCCTGCAGGTACGGAAGCAGCACGAAACTGCCGACCGCCAGCGTCCACGCGAACGGCGTGAGCACCGGCTCGGCGGCGACGAACGCGGTGCCCGTCGCGGTCCACACGGCCCACGCCGCCAGCAGCGCGTACACCCCGGCCACGAGCGCCGCCTGCTGCCAGAACCGGCGATCGTCGAGCGTGCGCACCGACAGCAGCATCGAGGTCGGCACGGTGAGCACCAGCGTGTACCAGTACACGCGGCCGCCGAGCGCGGCGAACGGCCAGACGTCGTGGTCGATGCCGTACTGCGCGACGTAGAGCAGCAGCGCCTGCACCAGCGCGACCAGCACGACGAAACGCCGCTCGCGGGGCGCGAGATCGAAATCGACATCGACGGGTGCGGTCATTGCGCGGGCTCCCGGAGGGTTCCGCGCAGGTTAGCCGATGCGCGTCAGCCGGAGGCGGCGGCCGCCATCGCGAGCTCGAACGAGCGCACGCGCGCCGCGTGGTCGAACACGTTCGCCGTCAGGATCAGTTCGTCCGGCCGATGACGGGCGACGAAGTCGCGCAGGCCGCGCGCCACGCTGTCCGGCGATCCGACCACCGCGCAGGACAGCGCCGCGTCGACGCCGGCGCGTTCCTGGGGCGTGCAGAAGTCGTCCAACGCAGCCGCGCTCGCGAGCGGTGGCGGCACGAGCCCGGGACGGCCGCGCCGCAGGTTCACGAACGCCTGCTGCTGCGTGGTGAACAGGCGTGCCGCTTCGGCGTCGGTGTCGGCGCAGACCACGTTCAGCGCCAGCATCGCGTGCGGCGCCGCGAGCCGCGACGACGGACGGAACTCGCGCCGGTACGCGTCGAGCGCCAGCGACAGCGCGTCGGGGGCGAAGTGGGATGCGAACGCGTAACGCAGCCCGAGTGCGGCGGCGAGCCGGGCGCCGAACAGGCTCGAGCCGAGAATCCACGGTTCGACGGCGACACCGGCCCCGGGAACGGCCTGCACCGGCTGCCCGGCCACCGCCGGTTCGAAATAGCGCAGCAGTTCGACCACGTCGGCGGGGAATTCCTCGGCGCTGGCGTAATAGCGGCGCAGTGCTTTGGCGGCGGCCTGGTCGGTACCCGGCGCCCGGCCGAGGCCGAGGTCGATGCGGTCGGGGAACAGGGTGCCGAGCGTGCCGAACTGCTCGGCGACCTGCAGCGGCGCATGGTTGGGCAGCATCACGCCGCCGGCGCCGACGCGGATCGTCGTCGTGCCGGCCGCCACATGCCCGATCAGCACGGCGGTCGCGGCGCTGGCGATGCCCGGCATGTTGTGGTGCTCGGCGAGCCAGAACCGGCCGTAGCCGAGGCGCTCGGCGTGGCGCGCGAGATCGAGCGTATGGGCGAACGTCGTCGCCGGCGTGCTGCCTTCCACCACGGGCGCGAGGTCGAGTATCGACAGCGGAACGAACGGTGCGGATGGGCGGGTCATCGCCTCGACATGGGGGCGCCGATGCGCCGCGGCAACCGGACGCCGCATTCAGCCCGACGTCTTCGCCCAGCGCTTCAGGTTCTGCTTCACGTCGCCGATGCCGTCCCACGGGTCGGCGCGCCGGCGGCGCAGATGCGCGGGGACGCCGGCCAGCGTGAACTGGTCTCCGCCCTTCAGCTTCGGCAACGCCGACCACGGCAGCGGCATCGCCACGGGCGCGCCGGGGCGCGCACGCAGCGAATACGAGGCCACCGCGGTCGCGCCGCGGCCATTGCGCAGGTAGTCGACGAAGATCTTCCCCGGGCGCTTCTTCAGCGTCGACACCGCGAGGAAGCGGTCGGGTTCGGAGCCGGCGAGCGCCACCGCGAACCCCTGCGCGAACCGGCGCACCAGGTCCCAGTCGCAGCCCGGGTTCAGCGGCACCACCACGTGCAGGCCCTTGCCGCCGGTGGTGCGCAGGAACGACTCCAGGCCGATGGCCTCCAGCTTGCGCCGCACGTCGACGGCCGCGCGCTTCACCTCGGCGAAGGGCACGTCCGGACCGGGATCGAGGTCGAACACGACGCGGTCGGCGCGATCGGGCTTCTTCGCGTGCGACCCCCACGGATGGAATTCGAGCGCGTTGAACTGCACGAGTTCCATCAGCCCGCCGGCGTCCTCGACCACGAGGTAGTCGGCGTTCTTGCCAGACTCCTCCTTCAGTTTCTTCGTGCCGACGCGCTTCAGCCCCGCCGTCAGATGCTTCTGGAAGAAGCACTGCCCGCCGGTGCCGTCCGGGCAGCGGATCACCGACAGCGGTCGCCCGACCACCTCCGGCAGCAGCAGCGGCATCACCGCCGCGTAGTACGCGGCGACCTCGGCCTTGGTGACGCCGGCGTCGGCGAACACCACCTTGTCCGGACTGCTGATGCGCACGCCCTCGAACACCACGTCCCCGGTGCTTCCCGAGCCTGTTTTCGCCTTGGTCGTGGTCGTCGTGCCCGTCGTGTTCGTCGTGGCCCGCTTTGACCCGCCTTTCGCCGGGGCCTTCGCAACTTTCCGCGTCTTCGTCGCCATCCCGCCCTCCTTCGCCCCGCGATCGCTGTCCAGCAGATCCGCGACGTCCTTGTCGGGGCGCACGGTTTTCAGCGACGGCTGCCGCAGCAGCCCGCCACCACCGATGCCGCGCGTGTTCACCTCGACGACGAACAGCGGCGCGAACCACTTCGCGCCGCGCCCGAGATCCTTGCGCTGGGCCGGCGTGATGTCGACGCTCGGCGTGTCGTCGCCGCGTCGCCCGATCTTCTTCGTCAGCGTGCGCATCAGCGCGTCGGTGAAACCGGACCCGACACGGCCGACATAGCGCCACCCGCCCTCGCCGTCCGGGCGCGCGAGCAGCAGCGAGCCGAAGCCGACCGCGCGCGCGCCCTTGCCCGCCGTGTAGCCGACCACCGCGTATTCGTCCGAGGCGAGATGCTTCGTCTTGCGCCAGTCGTCGCTGCGGCCGGGGACGTACGGGCGGTCCGCGCGCTTGCTGATCAGGCCCTCGAACCCGCGTTCGGCCGCCAGCGCGTAGGCGGCGGCGCCGTCGCCCGGGATATGGGAGCTGTAAGCCAGATGCTTCGGCGGCGACGCGCCGAGCAGGTCGGCCAGCAGCGCCTTGCGCTCGCGCAGTGCGACCCGGTCGATGTCGAAGCCGTCCACGTGCAGCAGGTCGAACAGCACGAAGCCGAGCACGCCGGGCGATTCGCCGGACAGCGTCGCCTGCAGCAGGTTGAAGTCGGCCTGCGTGCCGGTGCCGGCGATCAGTTCGCCGTCGAGCGCCGCGTCGGCGATGCCGAGGCGTTCGAGCGCTTCGCGGATCTCCGGCACCTTGTCGGTCCACTCGAGCGCATTGCGCGACCACAGCCGCGCCTTGCCGCCGCGCAGCACGGCCACGAGCCGGTAGCCGTCCCACTTGAGTTCGTGCAGCCAGTCGTCGCCCGGCGGGGGCGCGTCGCCGAGCCGCGCCAGCTGGGGTTCGAAGGGCGCGTCCGCGAGTTTCGCGCGCTTCGCGCCGGCGAGCTTCGCCGCCCGCTTCGCCCAGTCGATGCGGCGTGCGCGCTTCGTCGGAGCGACCGACGTCAGCTTCTTCTTCGCCGCCTTGCCGCTGCCCGAGCGCTTCGCGTCGGCGGCGGTCGGTGGCGTCACGTCCGCCAGCAGATCATCGGCCTCGACGGTGCCGGCGTAGGCGTCCTTGTCCTTGAACAGGAGCCACTGGGGCTGCTTCGCCGGCTTTCCCGAGCGCACGAGGTGCCACGCGCCCTTCAGCTTGCGACCGAACAGCTCGAAGCGCAGATGACCCTTGCGCAACTGCGCGTCCGGGTCGCCGTCCGTGGCCCAGACCCCCTCGTCGAAGCGCGCGACATGGCCGCCGCCGTAATGTCCGGCGGGAATCCGGCCCTCGAACTTCGCGTAATCGAGCGGATGGTCCTCGACCTCGACCGCCATGCGCTTCACCGCCGGGTCGTAGCTGGGGCCCTTCGGCACCGCCCAGCTCTTCAGCGCGTCGCCGACCTGCAGCCGGAAGTCGTAGTGGCGCCGGCTGGCGTGGTGCAGCTGCACGACGAAGACGGGCCGCCGCCCGCGAGGCATCGGCTTGCCCGGTTCCGGCTCGGGCGTCGCGTCGAACGCCCGCTTGCGCCGGTACTCGGCGAGGCTCATCGCCGGTCAGTGCGTCTTGCGATCGCCCCGGTCGCCCTGGCCGGGCTTCGTATCGTGCTTGGCGTCGCGCCGCTGGTCCTGCGCCAGCGAGCGGCCGACGTCGTCGCTTTCCTTGAACCGGCCCTTGTCGTCGCGACGGACGTAGCGGGCATCACCGTTCGGCGTGATCTTCTCGCGCGCGGACATGACGGGTCTCCTCGTTGGGGAAGTGCCCCGATGGTGGCCGCGACCACTGTCTACGCAACGCGAAACGACGCGTCTTCGCCGCCGTCGATTCAGGTTGCTCCACGTCCGGAGGACGCGACGATCATCTCGCCGAACCGGTCGACCGCCACCGCCCACGCGGCGGCGCCGGCGGCGATCGTCCCGAACAGCAACGCGAGCCGGAACGCCTGGGCGGTCGTCAGCCCGTGACCGAGCCAGAACGCCAGCGAAAAACCGCAGAATGCGACGACGCCCGACGCCAGCGCCCACGTCGCCATCGCCCGGACCAGCGTGCGCGGCGGACCGCGCCGGGGCCGCAGGCTCGCCAGCAGCCACACCGGCAGCGTCAGCAGCGCCATCGCCTGCACGACATGCGACCCGTCCACGTGCTCGCCGGGCTCGATGCCACCGAGCCACGCGAACACCCGGAAAAAGGGGCCGGTGACGGACTTGGCGTCCGGATCGGCGTGCGACCAGGTCGCCGCCGCCAGCAGGAGCCACATGCCATGCAGCATCAGCGCGGTCGCCGCCTGCGAGGCGGCGAGGAAGCGGACGCCGTGGGTGACGAGCGTGCGGAGCGGAATCATTCGGCGGTCCAGCGCGGAGGCGCGCAATGATAGCGCCCGGCCGCTATGCTGCACGCAGTTTCCGGAGCCCGCCCGATGCGCT
>CAMPHE010000086.1 GCA_946885815.1 uncultured Arenimonas sp. | reverse complement strand
CGCTGCCGCCGCATGTCGTCGCCGCCGGCACCGCCGTGTTCGACCGCCTGGCGCAGGCCGGCGACCTGCGCGGGCAACTCGCCGAAAACACCCGCTACTTCCGCGAGAAGATGACCGCCGCCGGCTTCGACCTGAAGCCCGGGGTGCACCCGATCTGCCCGGTGATGCTCTACGACGCGCCGCTCGCGCAGAAGTTCGCCGCGCGGCTGCTGGAGGAAGGCATCTACGCCATCGGCTTCTTCTTCCCCGTGGTGCCGAAGGGCCAGGCGCGGATCCGCACGCAGATGTCGGCGGCGCATACGCGCGAGCATCTCGATCGCGCGATCGCCGCCTTCACGAAGGTCGGACGCGAGCTCGGCGTGATCGGCGGCTGACGCGGCCCGCCGCGCGATTCAGCGGCCCGACGGTGCCAGCGCGGCGATCTCGTCCTCGCGCAGCGGACGCCACGCGCCCTTGGCCAGATCGCCGAGCGCGACCGGCCCGATCGCGATGCGCACGAGGCGCCGTACCGCGAAGCGGTCGGTCTGCAGCAATCGGCGGATGTGGCGGTTGCGGCCCTCGTCGAGGACGATCTCCAGCCACGCGGTGCGGCCGCCGCTGCGCAGCACGCGGGCGGCCTTCGCGGCGAGCCGGTCGCCGTCGACGTCCACGCCCGACCGCCAGCGTGCGAGCACGTCGTCGCCAGGCACGCCGTCGACCTGCACGTGGTAGGTCTTGTCCGGTCCGGTCAGCGGATCCGTGATCGCGGCGGCCCACGCCGGGTCGTTCGACAGCAGCAGGAGGCCTTCGCTCGCCTGGTCGAGTCGCCCGACCGGCCCGAGCCACGGAAGCCCCGATTCGCGCAGGCAGTCGTAGACGGTGCCGCGGCCGCGCTCGTCGCGGGCCGTCGTGACGAGGCCACGGGGCTTGTTAAGCGCGATGCACAGCCGCGCCGCGGCACCCAGCGGCCGGCCGTCCACGTGGACCCGATCGTGTTCTCCCACCGGGAATTCCGGATCGAGCACCACGGCATCGTTGACGCGCACCCGCCCGGCCCGCACCCGCGCGGCGGCTTCGGTCCGCGAACAGACGCCGCGCTTCGACAGGACGCGGGCGACACCGTGGCGGACGCCGGTGGCGGCGCGGGAGGCAGGTGGGCGCATCCCGCGCAGCATCGCGTATCGTGCGCGACACGACCAGCGGAACGACACGTGCCATTCATCGCCGGCGGCGTAAGCAGGAAGGTGTCGACCGGGAGGAAACACGGAGTGGGCGCACGAATGGAGTCGACGATGTCCCGCGCCACGCCGCTGCGATGCCCCTGATCGCCGCCGCCGCCACGATCTGGCTGATCGCCGCGCTGTTCATGGGCGCCCTCTGGGCGTGGTCGCGGCGCTGGCAGCGCCTGGCCTACTTCGACGTCGCGTGGGCGGGCCTCATGACCGCGGCCGCGCTGTTCGCCGGCGTCGCCGGCGACGGCACGCCGCTGGTGCGGTTCGCGGTGGCCGCGTTCGGCAGCCTGTGGGGCGCGCGGCTGTGCCTGCACCTGCTGCATCGCCGGCTGTCGGAGGACGCCGAGGACGGCCGGCTTGCCGCGCTGCGCGAAGCGTGGCGCGGTCGGGACTACCTGTTCTTCGCCTTCTTCCAGCTGCAGGCGGTGATGGTCATGCTGTTCTCGCTGCCGCTGCTCGCCGCCGCGGGCGGCAGCGCGCTGCATCCCGGCGGGTGGCTCGTCGCGGCCGGCCTGATCTGGGCGGTGGCGCTGGTCGGCGAACTCGTCGCCGACCGCCAGCTGGCCCGTTTCCGCGACGACCCGGCGAGCCGGGGACGCACGCTCCGCTCCGGCCTTTGGGCCTGGACGCGGCATCCGAACTATTTCTTCGAGTGGCTGCACTGGTTCGCGTACGTGCCGCTCGCCGCCACCGGCCCGCACGGCTGGCTGGCACTGACCGGGCCGGTGCTGATGTTCGCGTTCCTGATGCGCCGCGGCATCCCGTGGAGCGAGGCGCAGGCGCTGCGCTCGCGCGGCGACGACTACCGGCAATACCAGCGCGACGTCCGCGCGTTCTTCCCGTGGCCGCCGCGGCAGTCGCGTCGCTGACGACGTGAAGAAGTGCCTGAATGTCCGGGGAAAATCGCGATTTCGAGACCTTCCGGACTTCGCGAAATTACGTATGATGTCGCGGACCGGATTCCGGTCGGCAAGACGGACATCACTCCATGCATTCCCCGATTCGAACCACGCTGGCCATGGGTCTCCTGCTCGCTCTCGGCGCCACCGACGCCGACGCCTGGGGCCGGAAGAAGGAAGAACCGGCGGTCGCGCCGGCCGCACCGGCTCCGGTCGTGGCGCCGACGCCTCCCGCGCCGCCGCCGCCGCCGCAGCTGGTCTACTCGGGCGACCCGGCCGCGCCGCCGCAGGTCGCGCAGACCGATCTGCTGCAGACGGCGCCGATCGACGTGCGCAACACCCTGGCCTGGGTCATGAGCTCGCGCGACCATCGCGGCGCCCCGTTCCTGATGGTGGACAAGCCCAGCGCCCAGGCGTTCGTTTTCAACGGCGCCGGTGAACTCGTCGCGGTGGCGCCCGTCCTGATGGGAATGGGCAAGGGCGACGAGATGCTGGTGCCCAATGCGGCGCCGATGTCGGCCATTCCGCCGAGCAAGCGCATCACGCCCGCCGGCCGCTGGTGGTCGCGGCTGGCGCCCGATGCCTCGGGCAAGGTGGTGCTGGTCATCGATCACGACGCCGCGCTTTCCCTGCACCCCATCGTGAAGGGGCAGCCGTGGGAAAAGCGCGCGCACCGCATCGGCACCGCGACGCCCGAAGACAACCGCATCTCCTTCGGCTGCATCAACGCGCCGGTGGCGTTCTTCTCGAACGTCGTCGGTACGCTGTTCGCCAACAAGATGGGCGTCGTCTACATCCTGCCCGAGACGCGCACCGCGGCCCAGCAGTTCGGCTTCCAGGCCGAGCCGGTCGCACCGGCGATGCCGCAGGTTTCGGCCGCCGCCGGCACGGCAGCGCCGGTCGAGGCCCCGCCCGCCACCAACAATGCCGCGGCGGGGGCATCGGCGGCGGGCACGGCGGCCGCCCCGGGTACGTCCCGCTAGTCCCGCATCGGCGGGGGCGCGTGCGCGCCTCCCTGTTCCGCCCTGCACCACCCTGAAAAACGAAGCCCGGCGTGAGCCGGGCTTCGTGTGTCGCGGTTGGCTGCGTGGATCAGCCGCGGTACGGGATCGGCTCCGGCGCGGGCTCGACCGGCGGCGGCAGCGGGCAACCGTCCGCACCGACCGCTTCGCCGGCGGTGGTGGCCGGGCAACGATCGTCGCAGTTGTTGACGCCGTCGCCGTCGTCGTCCAGGTCGGCGCAGGTGACGACCGGGGCCGGCGGAGCGGGCTCGACCGGCGCCACGAGGTCACCCAGCTTCACGAGGAAGGTGATCGAGGCGAGCAGGTCGGAGAAGCTGTCGGAGTCCGGCGAAACGACGCTGTTGTCGTCGAACGCGATGCGGGTGCCGAGCTCGCCGCGGACGGCGAAGCGGTCGTAGTCCGCCTGCAGGCCGACGCCGAGGTTGCCGGTCAGGTGGGTGTCTTCACGCTGGCCCGGGGAATCCGGGTTCGGGAAGTTGTCGTACTCCTCTTCGACCTTCTGGACGCCCAGGCCCATGCGGATGTACGGCCACCACTTACGGCCGTCCTGGAAGAAGTGGTAACGGGCATCGACCGACGCGCCGTACTGGCTGAACCACAGGTCGTCGTTGAAATCGAACTTCGGGTTCTGGTAGTTGACTTCGAAGTCCAGCGACCAGTTCGGGCTGATCATCTTGCCGAAGCCCAGCGTGGCGAACGGGGCGTCTTCGGTTTCACGCTCCGAATCCTGGAAGTTGTAGCCGAGGCCGCCGCTGACGTACCAGCGGTCGTCGAAATCCTGGGCGACAGCGGACTGCGCCATCATCGCGGTGGCACCGAGCAGGGCGCAGCAGAGGAGTTTCTTCTTCATGGTTTGCTCCATTTCACAAGGGGGACTGACATCGATTCGGGGAACTTGGCGCACCCCAGGCTTAACGCCCTCACAAACCTATACGGCTCAGATTTAACCGGAATCTAACAAGTCATTTCGGCCTTGGCAAGCTTACGCCCTCAGGATGTGAACAAATCGATAAGACGATGGATCGGGGTCGCCTCGAAGCGCGACACGTCGGACGTCAGGGCCAGGATCTGGTCCACCTTGCGCGCCGGGAGCTGGCCGCGGATGGCCGATTCGAACTTCTGCAGCAGTACCGGGATACCTTCGCCGCGCCGTTCGCGATGGCCGATCGGAAAATCGATCGCGATGCGGTCGGTGGAAGTCCCGTCGTCGAAGAACACCTGCACGGCGTTGCCGATATACCGCTTCTCGGGATCGAAGTAGTCGGTGGTGAACTGCGGGTTCTCGCGCACTTCCATCTTCGCGCGCAGCGCGTCGATGCGCGGGTCGGCGGCGACCGCGTCGGTGTAGTCGTCGGCCGTGAGGCGGCCGAAGATCATCGGCACCGCGATCATGTACTGCAGGCAGTGGTCGCGGTCGGCGTAGTTCGCCAGCGGGCCGGTCTTGTCGATGATGCGCACGCCCGCTTCCTGCGTCTCGACGACGATGCGCTCGATGCGGTCGAGCTTCGACGCCACCTGCGGGTGCAGCGCCATCGCGCATTCCACCGCGGTCTGCGCGTGGAATTCGGCCGGGTAGCTGATCTTGAACAGCACGTTCTCCATCACGTAGCTGCCGAAGGACATCTCGAATTCGAACGGCTTGCCCTTGAACAGCACGTCCTGGAAGCCCCACGTCTTCGCGGTGAGCGCGCTCGGGTAGCCGACGCAGCCCTTCACCGCGTTGAGCGCGTGGATCACGGCGCGCCGGCAGGCGTCACCGGCGGCCCAGCTCTTGCGCGGGCCGGCGTTCGGCGCATGGCGGTAGGTGCGCAGCGCGCCGCCGTCGATCCAGCTGTGGCTGACGGCGTTGACGATCTCGTCCTTGCCGCCGCCGAGCATGTGCGTCGCCACCGCGGTCGACGCGAGGCGCACCAGGATCACGTGGTCGAGGCCGACGCGGTTGAAGCTGTTCTTGAGTGCGTACTGGCCCTGGATCTCGTGCGCCTTGATCGCCCAGGTCAGCACGTCGCGGACGGTGACCGGCTTGCCGTTCTCGCGCTCGGCACGGCGGCTCAGGTAGTCGCCGACCGCCAGCACGGTGCCGAGGTTGTCGGAGGGATGCCCCCATTCGGCCGCCAGCCACGTGTCGTTGAAGTCGAGCCACCGCACCTGGACGCCGATGTTGTACGCGGCCTGCACGGGGTCGAGTTCCCACGACGTGCCCGGGACGCGCGCGCCGCCCGGCAGCGTCGCGCCCGGCACCAGCGGCCCGAGGTGCTTCACGCATTCCGGGTGGCGCATCGCCAGCATCGCGCACGCCAGCGAGTCGAGCAGCATGTAGCGCGCCGTCGTGTACGCCTCCGACGAGCCGATGTAGTAGTCGGTGACGTAGTTCGCGATGTCGACCATCGACGGGTCGGGATCGGGACGCTGGGCGGAACGGATGTCGTGGCTGCTCATGGGATGCGGTGTCCGTGCGGCGGTGGAGGAAAGAACGGCATTTTGCCAGAAACACCGCCATCCACCGGCCCGCGCCTTGTCCGCCCGCGACCTTCCGGGCATCGTTCGGGCTTCGCCCACGCGCCGGCCGACGAATGACCGCTTCGCCCTACCCGCACCTGCTGCAGCCGCTCGACCTCGGCTTCTGCACCCTGCCCAACCGCGTGCTGATGGGTTCGATGCACACCGGGCTGGAGGACCATGCCCGCGACTTCCCGAAGCTCGCGGCGTATTTCCGCGAGCGCGCCGAGGGCGGCGTCGGGCTGATGGTCACCGGCGGCGTGGCGCCGAACCTGCTCGGCTGGCTGAAGCCGTTCGCGGCCAAGCTCAGCTGGCCGTGGGAAGTGCACAAGCACCGCATCGTGACCTCGGCCGTGCACGCGGCCGGCGGGCGCATCTGCCTGCAGATCCTGCACGCGGGGCGCTACGCCGCGCATCCGCTGCTGGTGGCGCCGTCCCGGATCAAGGCGCCGATCAGCCCGCTGACGCCGCGCGCGCTGTCGTCGTGGGGCGTCGAGCGGCAGATCCGCGCCTTCGTGAACACGGCGCGGCTCGCGCGCGACGCGGGCTACGACGGCGTCGAGGTGATGGGGTCCGAGGGCTACCTGATCAACGAATTCCTGTCGGCGCGGACCAACCGCCGCACCGACGCGTGGGGCGGCACGCCCGAGAAGCGCATGCGCTTCGCGGTCGAGATCGTGCGGCGCATCCGCGAGGCCGTCGGGCCCGACTTCATCCTGGTCTACCGGCTGTCGATGCTCGAACTCGTCGAGGGCGGCGCGGCGTGGGACGAGATCGTGCTGCAGGCCAAGGCCATCGAGGCCGCGGGCGCGACGATCATCAATACCGGCATCGGCTGGCACGAAGCCCGCGTGCCGACGATCGCGACGTCGGTGCCGCGCGCGGCGTTCGCCGGCGTCACGGCGAAGCTCCGGCCGCATGTCGCGCTGCCGCTGGTCGCGACCAACCGCATCAACATGCCCGAAGTGGCCGAGGCGATCCTCGCGGCGGGGGACGCGGACATGGTGTCGATGGCGCGGCCGCTGCTCGCCGACCCGCAGTGGGTCGCGAAGGCGCGCGCCGGTCGCCGCGACGACATCAATACCTGCATCGCCTGCAACCAGGCCTGCCTCGACCACGTCTTCGTCGGCAAGCGCGCGAGCTGCCTGGTCAATCCGCGCGCGTGCGCCGAGACCGAGCTGGTCTACGCGCCGACGCCGGCGCCGCGGCGCGTCGTCGTCGTCGGCGCCGGGCCGGCCGGGCTGGCGTGCGCCACGGTCGCCGCCGGTCGCGGCCACCGCGTCACGCTGGTCGACGCCGCCGCGGAAATCGGCGGGCAGTTCAACCTCGCCAAGCGCATCCCCGGCAAGGAGGAATTCCACGAGACGCTGCGCTATTTCGACCGGCAGCTCGCGGCGTCGGGCGTCGAGCGGCGGCTGGGCCGGCGCATCGACGCGC
>CAMPHE010000085.1 GCA_946885815.1 uncultured Arenimonas sp. | reverse complement strand
CCCGAAAGGTGAGCCCACCCGCTCCGGAGACACCCATGGCCGCCCGCTCCCGTTTCCTGCCCGTCCTCCTCGCCGCCGCCCTCGCCGCCACGCTCGCCGCCTGCAGCGAATCGCTCGAGGAGGTTACCGCCCGCCATCGGCCGCAGGTCGACGCGGTCTTCGACCGGCTGCGCGCGCTGTCGGGCCCGGCGACCGAAGCGGCGATCGTCACCACCGACGCGTTCGCGCTCGACGGCGCGACGGTGCGCCTCGATGGTGACGCGAGCAACGCGCTCTTCATCTTCGCGCGCGACCTCGCCGCGCCGGAAAACGCGACCGACGAAGGCATCGGCGGCACCCACGTAAGCACGGCCGTCTACTGCGGCGAGGTGATGCGCGGCGAGTTCTACGGTTCGCCGAAAGGCGCCGACGTGATCCTGCAGGAGTGCGCGCGCAGCGAATACGCGCTCGTGCTGCGCACCAACGAGGAGCAGCCGGCGCTCGTGCAGGGCACCGACAGCTTCACCCCCGGCCTCTACGACGGCGACGTGCTGCTGTACCGGCTCGCCGACGGTGCGCTGCTCGGCGGCTTCCACGTGCAGGCGGAGAGCAGCGACGAGGTGCAGGTGATGGTCGACGCCAGCGGCGTGCCGATCGACCCGACCGAGCGGCTCAATTCGGACCTGAGCTCGCACGTGTACTCGGTGATCGACGCGAAGCTGCGGGATCAGGTGCCGGGCGTGCTCGACCCGCGGTGACGCCGTTCCGGCCGAAGCGCCCGCCTCAGTCCGCCGCCGCTCCGGCCGCCGCCGCCACCGCCTCCACCGGCGGCCGCACCCGATGCAGTTCCGCCGCCGCGGCCTCCGCCGCGGCCGCGGCGCTCACGAGGTGCTGGCAGCGTTCGCTGTCCTCGCAGAACACCTGCATGTACGTCTCGTCGAAATCGAGGCGCTCGACGAGGAAGTCGACGAACGCACGCACCTTCGGCGACTGCACCTGGCCGCGCGGGAACAGCGCGTTCAGGTCGTAGTCGAGCCCGCGCCAGCCGCCGAGCACGCGCTGCACGAGGCCATTCTCCGCATACGCCTTCACCATCACGTCGCTCGCGAGCATCAGGCCTTCGCCGCCGAGCAGCGCGCCACGCAGCGCGGCCGGGTCGTTGGCGATCACGACCGGATCGACCGCGAAGTCGCGCGGCCGGCCTTCGCCGTCGGTCAGCGTCCACAGGAACGCGTTGCCGTTCCGGTTCTTCGTCATCGCCAGCGCGCGGTGGTGGATCAGGTCGTCGGGGTGCAGCGGCTCGCCGAAACGTTCGATGTAGCTCGGTGTGGCGTACACGGCGGTGCGGAACACGCTGAGCTTGCGCGCGACGAGGTTGGAATCGGGCAGCGCGCCGACACGCAGCGCGACGTCGATCTCGCCGGCGATGATGTCGATCGGCTCGTTGCTCAGCACCATCTCGACGCGCACCTCCGGATGCCGCGCGTGGAACTCGCCGAGCAGCGGCGCGATCCACGTCGTGCCGAGCGAGTACGGCGTGGTGATCCGCAGCCAGCCGCGCGGCCCGCTCTGCAGCTGGCCGACGGCGCTCTCGGCTTCGTCGAGCTCGCGCGCGATGCGCTGGCAGTGTTCGAAGTAGACGTTGCCCGCTTCGGTGAGGCCGAGCTTGCGCGTCGTGCGGTGCAGCAGCTGCGCGCCGAGACGCGTCTCGAGGTCCTGCACCTTGCGGCTGACCGACGTTTTCGGAAGGCGCAGCGCCTTCGCCGCCGCGATGAAGCTGCCGAGTTCCACCACCTTGACGAAGACGAGGGTGTCGTTGAGATCGCGCGTCATATCGGCCTCCGGGGCCATTGGACCGTTGCCGGGATAATGTCTCCCTCGATTGACGGCTAATCAAGCGGGAACCGCGGGACTAGATTGGCGCCCTGTTCTTCCGGGACCCCCGCCATGACCCCACTTCCCACCACCGACCAGGCGCTCGCCGCCGCTGTTTCCAAGCTGCTTTCGGTATTCGGCACGTCCGTTCCGAAGGCGCCCGCCGGCCCGCCGGCCGGGATAATCCCTCACGCGGGAATGAATATCCCGGGAGCGGGACGATGAAGCCGCCGGTGGTCGTCATCGACGCGGCGAACCCGATCGGACGCGCGGTCGTCGAACGTGCGCTGGCCGATGCCCGTCCGGTCATCGCCGTCACCACCGAACCGCGCACGCTCGCGCGGCTGCGTGCCACGGTGCCGGGGATCGAGCATCGCGGCGGCGAACTGATCGTGGTCGACGGCGCGATCACCGACGAGGCCGCGGCGGCGACGCTCGCCGACACGCTGCGCGGGTTCGACCGTCCCCTCGCCGGCGTCGTGCTCGCGACCTGCGCCGATCCACGCCGCGGCCGCGTGCTCGACCAGCCGGTGCGCGATCTGCATCGCCATCTCGAGGCGGATCTGCGGCCGCAGCTCGCCGCCGCGCGGCAGCTGCTGCCGGTGCTCGCCGGCCACGGTCGCGGTGGCGGCTACGTCGTCGTCGGCACGGCCGGCACCGATCACCCGTGGGCCGGTTACGGCGTGCGTTCGATCGCCGCCGCCGCGGTGGCGATGCTGGTGCGCGTGCTGCACGACGAAGCGCGACTGCTCGGCGTGCGCGTGCAGATGCTCGCCGTGAGCCGGCCGGTGTGCACCGACGACAACCGCGACGAAGCCTGCGCCGGCTGGCCCGCCGCCGAGCGGCTCGCCGAGCGGGCGCTCGCGCTGGTCGACCAGACCGATGCCCGCCATCCCGTCAGCGCCGTCGTGCGCTTCGCCGAAGCGCTCTGACGCGCCGGCGCCCTATCCGATTCCCCACCTCCAAGGCCCCGCCATGAACCGTACGCACTGGAAGTCCGACGCGCTCCGCACCACCTTCTCCACCCTCGCGCTCGCCGGCGCGATCAGCATCGCGCTGATCTCGACCGGCTGCACGTCCGACGCCGCCGAACCCGCCGGCGCGATCGCCCCGGCGCAGGTCAGCGTCGCCGACGTCGTCGTCCGCGACGTGCGGCCGTGGGACGAATACACCGGCCGCATCGCCGCGGTCGACAGCGTCGAGCTGCGGCCGCGCGTCAGCGGCTACGTCGAGCGGGTCGCGTTCGACGAAGGCCAGCTGGTGAAGAAGGGCGATCTGCTGTTCGTGGTCGACCGGCGCCCTTACGCCGCCGCGCTGGCCCAGGCCGAGGCGCAACTGGAACGCGCGCGCAGCGAAGCGGCGCTGGCCGCCGCGCAGAACGCGCGGGCCGAGGCGCTGATCGCCGCGAAGGCGATCTCGCGCGAGGACTACGAATCGCGCAAGGCGGCGAGCGCCTCGGGCGTCGCCGGCGTCCGCGCCGCCGAGGCCGCGGTCGCCGCCGCGCGGTTGAACCTGCAGTTCACCGAGGTGCGCGCGCCGATCGACGGCCGCGCCGGGCGCGCGCTGGTCACCGCCGGCAATCTGGCGCAGGCCGACGCGACGCTGCTGACCACCGTCGTCTCGGTGGACCCGGTGCACGTGTACTTCGAAACCGACGAGCAGAGCTTCCTGCGCTACGCGCAGGCGGACGGCGGCACGCAGGCCGACCCGGTGCGCGTCGGCCTCGCCGGCGAGGACGGCTACCCGCACCTGGGCCGCGTCGACTTCATCGACAACCAGGTCGATGCCGGCACCGGCACCGTGCGCGTGCGCGCGGTGCTGCCGAATCCGGACGGGCGCCTCGCGCCGGGCCTGTTCGCCCGCGTGCAGCTGCAGGGCGGCGCCGGCTTCACCGCGATGCTGGTCGACGACAAGGCGATCCTGACCGACCAGGACCGCAAGTACGTCTACGTCGTCGACGAACAGCACGCGGCGCAGCGGCGCGACATCACCACGGGCGGCCTGGCCGACGGCCTGCGCATCGTCACCGACGGGCTCGCGACCGGCGACCGGGTCGTCGTCGACGGCGTGCAGAAGGTGTTCTTCCCCGGCATGCCGGTGCAGGTGAACTGAGATGGACTTCTCCCGCTTCTTCATCGACCGGCCGATCTTCGCGGCCGTGCTCTCGATCGTGATCTTCGCCGCCGGCCTGATCGCGATGCCGATGCTTCCCATCGGCGAATACCCCGAGGTCGTGCCGCCGTCCGTGGTCGTGCGCACCGTGTATCCGGGTGCGAACCCGAAGGTCATCGCCGAGACCGTCGCGACGCCGCTCGAGGAGGCGATCAGCGGCGTCGAGGACATGATGTATTTCAAGTCGGTCGCCGGCTCCGACGGCGTGCTGACGCTGACGGTCACGTTCCAGCCGGGCACCGATGCCGACGAGGCCGCGGTGCGGGTGCAGAACCGCGTCAGCCAGGCGCTGGCGCGGTTGCCGGAAGACGTGCGCCGGCAGGGCGTGACGACACAGAAGCAGTCGCCGGTGTTCCTGATGGTCGTGCACCTCGTGTCGCCGGACGGCAAGTACGACACGCTGTACCTGCGCAACTACCTGCGGCTGCACGTGAAGGATCCGATCGCGCGGATTCCCGGCGTCGGCGACGCGCAGGCGTTCGGCGGCGGCGACTACGCGATGCGGCTGTGGCTGGATCCGGACAAGATCGCCGCGCGCGGCCTGACCGCGGGTGACGTGCTGGGCGCGGTGCGCGAGCAGAACGTGCAGGTCTCGGCCGGCCAGCTCGGCGCCGAGCCGATGCCCGGCGGCAGCGATTTCCTGACGCTGATCAACGCGAAGGGGCGGCTCGAGTCCGTCGAGGAGTTCGAGAACATCGTGCTCGAGAGCGGCGCCGACGGCCAGGTCGTGCGGCTCGCCGACGTCGCCCGCGTGCAGCTGGAAGCCGGCGACTACACGCTGCGCTCGCGGCTGGACGGCATGAACGCGGCCGCGCTCGGCGTGTTCCAGGCGCCGGGTGCGAACGCGCTGCAGATCCGCGACGAGGTCGTCGCGCGGATGGACGAGATGGCGAAGTCGTTCCCGCCGGGCGTCGAGTACCGCACCGTCTACGACACCACGGTCTTCGTCCGCGATTCGATCAAGGCCGTGATCACCACGCTGCTCGAGGCGACGCTGCTGGTGGTGCTGGTCGTGATCCTGTTCCTGCAGACCTGGCGCGCGTCGATCATTCCGCTGATCGCGGTGCCGGTGTCGGTGGTCGGCACGTTCGCCGCGCTGCACGTGCTCGGGTTCTCGATCAATACGCTGACGCTGTTCGGGCTGGTGCTGGCGATCGGCATCGTCGTCGACGACGCGATCGTCGTCGTCGAGAACGTCGAGCGCTACATCGAGCAGGGCCACACGCCGCTCGCCGCGGCGCATGCGGCGATGAAGGAGGTCTCCGGGCCGATCATCGCGATCGCGCTGGTGCTGTGCGCGGTGTTCGTGCCGATGGCGTTCCTCGACGGCGTCACCGGCCAGTTCTACAAGCAGTTCGCGGTGACGATCGCGATCTCGACGGTGATCTCGGCGATCAATTCGCTGACGCTTTCGCCGGCGCTCGCCGCGAAACTGCTGAAGCCGCACGACGCGCCGAAGGACCGGCTGTCGCGGTGGATCGAGCGCGCGTTCGGCTGGCTGTTCGTGCCGTTCAACCGTTTCTTCAAACGCAGCTCCGGCAAGTACCAGCGCGGCGTCGGCTTCTCGCTGGCACGCCGCGGCCGGGTGTTCGTCGTCTACGCGGCGCTGCTCGTCGGCGCGGTGGCGATGTTCTCGGCGGTGCCGCGCGGCTTCATCCCGATCCAGGACAAGCTGTACCTGATCGCCGGCGTGAAGCTGCCGGAAGGCGCGTCGATCGAACGGACCGACGCGGCGCTGAAGAAGGTCGCGGAAATCGCCATGTCGGTCCCGGGCGTCGCCCACGAAGTGGCGTTCCCCGGCCTGAATCCGCTGCAGTTCACCAACACCCCGAACAGCGGCGTCGTGTTCTTCCCGCTGGAGCCCTTCGACCAGCGCGAGCTCAGCGCCGAGGAGATCAACGCGCGCATCAACGCGCAGCTCGGCGGGATCCAGGAGGCGTTCGCGTTCTCGCTGCTGCCGCCGCCGATCCTCGGGCTCGGCAACGGCTCGGGCTATTCGCTGTTCGTCGAGGATCGCGGCAGCCTCGGCTACGGGGCGCTGCAGAACGCGGTTCAGGGCTTCCAGGGCGCGGCGTCGCAGGTGCCGGGCATGGGCTTCCCGATCTCGAGCTACCAGGCGAACGTGCCGCAGCTCGATGCCGAGGTGGACCGGGTCAAGGCCAAGGCGCAGGGCGTGCCGCTGACCGAACTGTTCGACACGCTGCAGACGTATCTCGGGTCGGCGTACGTCAACGACTTCAACCTCTTCGGGCGCACATGGCAGGTGATCGCGCAGGCCGACGGCCCGTTCCGCGACCGCGTCGAGGACATCGGCAAGCTGCGCACGCGCAACGCCGCCGGCGAGATGGTGCCGATCGGCTCGATGGTCACGATCCGCCAGACGTTCGGCCCGGACCCGGTGCTGCGCTTCAACGGCTACCCGGCGGCCGACCTGCTCGGCGAAGCGGATCCCCGGCTGCTCTCGTCCGCCGAGGCGATGGCGAAGGTCGACGAGATCGCCGCGCAGGTGCTGCCGAACGGCATGGCGCACGAATGGAGCGACCTCAGCTACCAGGAGTCCACGCAGGGCAGCGCGTCGCTGGTCGTGTTCCCGCTCGCGGTGCTGCTCGCGTTCCTCGTGCTCGCGGCGCTGTACGAGAGCTGGACGCTGCCGCTGGCGGTGATCCTGATCGTGCCGATGACGCTGCTGTCGGCGCTGTTCGGCGTCTGGCTCACCGGCGGCGACAACAACGTGTTCGTGCAGGTCGGCCTGGTCGTGCTGATGGGCCTGGCTTGCAAGAACGCGATCCTGATCGTCGAGTTCGCGCGGGAACTGGAGCTGCAGGGCATGGCGGTCGTCGACGCGGCGCTCGAAGCGTCCCGCCTGCGGCTGCGCCCCATCGTGATGACGTCGATCGCGTTCATCGCCGGCACCGTGCCGCTGGTGTTCTCGTCCGGTGCCGGCGCGGAAGTGCGCTCGGTCACCGGGATCACCGTGTTCGCCGGAATGCTCGGCGTGACGCTGTTCGGGCTGTTCCTGACGCCCGTGTTCTACGTGGCGCTGCGGACGCTCGCGGGTCGACCGCTGGTCTCGCACGCGCCGGCCGCGACGGAGGTGGTCCATGCGTGAGCACCG
>CAMPHE010000084.1 GCA_946885815.1 uncultured Arenimonas sp. | reverse complement strand
CATTTCTGCTTGTCGCCGGCCATCGCGTTCGCGGTCATCGCGATGATCGGCAGCCGCGGCAGGTTCATCGCGGCTTCGTGCTGGCGCCACTCGGTGGAAGCGGAATAGCCGTCCTTCACCGGCATCTGGCAGTCCATCAGCACCAGGTCGAGGCCCCCGCCGCGCATCCGGTCCAGCGCCTTCTCGCCGTTGTCGGCGGTCTCGCAGGTGAGCCCCAGCAGCCCGACGAGGCGCTGCGCGACCATCAGGTTCACCGGGTTGTCCTCGACCAGCAGCACGCGGCCGCGCAGGCGACCGCGCGTCGGGGCGGCTTCGGCCGGTTCGGCGTTGGGCGTCGGCAGCAGCACGCGCTCCGGCGGCGGCGGCTCGTCGGCCGGAGCGTGCACGGGTGCCGGCGCCTGCGCGGCGAGGTAGCTCGTGAGCGCGCTGCGCAGTTCGGAATTGCCGATCGAGCGCGGCAGCATCAGGGAGAACGGACCCTGCGACAGCTCCTGCGCGACGCCTTCGTCGCCCTGCAGGTACACGACGCGCAGGTCTTCCAGCTCCGGCGTGCGGCGCAGGTTGCGGTGCAGCGCGATCGCGGTGCTGCGCACGCTGTTGAGGTCGACCAGCAGCAGGTCGAACGCCCAGGTCGCGCCGCGGGTGATCGCCGTGCGCAGGCGCGTCAGCGCGTCCTGCGTGGTCTCGGTCTGCGTCAGGTTCACGCCCCAGCCCGGGGCCGCCTGCCCGAGCCGGGCGCGCAGCGACGCGTCGGTGCTCAGCAGCAGGATGCGCGCGCCGTTGAGGTCGACGCGCTGGCCCTGGATGTCGCCGGTGGCCTTCAGCAGCGGCACCTCGAACCAGAACGTCGAGCCGCGCCCGGGTTCGGAGTCGACGCCGATCGTGCCGCCCATCAGGTCGACGATGCGCTTGCAGATCACCAGCCCCAGCCCGGTGCCGCCGTAGAGCCGCGTGGTCGATGCGTCCGCCTGCGTGAACGCGCGGAACAGCCGCGAGGCGCCGTCCTTCGCGATGCCGATGCCGGTGTCGCTGACCTCGAAGCGCAGCTCGTGCTGCGTGCGGCCTTCGCCGCGGCGCGTCACCGACAGCGTCACCGAACCGCGCTCGGTGAACTTCACCGCGTTGCTCAGCAGGTTGGTCAGCACCTGGCGCAGGCGCACCGGGTCGCCGCGCACCGCGAGGCGCACGGCCGGGTCGATCTGCTGCGTCAGCCGCAGGCCCTTGGACTCGGCCGGCTTCTCCATCAGCCGGATGACCGAATCGAGCAGCTCGCGCAGGTTGAAGCTGGTGGTTTCGAGCGTGACCTTGTTCGCCTCGAGCTTCGAGTAGTCGAGGATGTCGTCGACGATGCGCTGCATCTGCCGCGCCGACGTGTAGGCGGTGCGCAGGATCTCCTGCTGGTCGGGCGCCAGCCGCGAACTCATCAGCAGGTCGAGCATCGGGATGATGCCGTTGAGCGGCGTGCGGATCTCGTGGCTCATCGTCGCGAGGAACTCGCCCTTGGCCATCATCGCCGACTCGGCGGCCTGCTTGGCTTCGGTGAGTTCGCGCTCCAGCCGCCGGTGCAGCGCCAGCTCCTCGTGCAGCGCGTTGACCTCGCGCGTCTGCTCGCCGGTACGTTCGGTCACCTGCTGCAGCTGCCGGTTGCGCAGGTGGAACGCGCGCCACCAGCCGGCGATGCCGGCGATCGCCAGCAGCGCCGCGATCAGCGACATCGCCGGCCACACCCACGCATTGCTGAAATGGCTCATCGCCGCCGACGCCGCCGCGCCGCCGGCGCCGGCGATCGCCAGCCAGCGGACGATCAGCGCGTCGTTCGGGCGGATGCCGTCGATGTTCACAGCACCGCCTGCTGGAAATCGAAATCCATCGCCTTCTCCGCCTGCTGCACCAGGTTGCCCTGGATGAAGTCGATGCCGCTCATCCACAGCGTCGCCGCCGCCTGCGCGTCCTCGACGCCGTGGCCGATCACTTCCAGGCCGCGCCGGTGCGCGCGTTCGATCAGCACCTTCACCTCGTCGCGCAGATGCGGCGACGTGGTCGTCGTCGTGTACTTGCGCGCCAGTTTCACGAAGCTCAGCGGCAGTTCCTCGAGCAGGCGCTCGTTCTCCTGGTGGCCGGACTCGAACTGGCTGAGGCAGAACTGCACGCCGTCGGCGACCATCGCGTCGCAGAACGCGCGCACGGTCGTCGAATGCGTCGCCGCGTCTTCCAGCCGCAGCTCGATCACCAGCGAGGTGCCGGGCACGTCGTGCGCGGCCAGCTCGGCCTTCAGCCACGTCGCCTGGCCGGGATCGGCGAGCGTGAGCGGCGACTGCGTGACGAACAGCCGCAGCGGCCGGCCTTCGGCGCGCCGGTCGCGGATCAGCGACATCGACGCCTGCAGCACCCAGCGGTCGATGTCGAGCATGAAGTCGCCGCGTTCGGCCAGCGGTATCACTTCCGCCGCCGGCAGCAGCTTGCCGGCGACGTCGCGCAGGCGCAGCAGCACCTGGTACTGCGAATCGTCGCTGCCGGCCACCGCCACCACCGGCTGGTACAGCAGCTCCAGCCGGTTGAGCGCGATCGCCTCGCGTATCTGCTGCACCAGCGCCGCTTCGCGCGCCGCTTCGGTCGGCTTCACCGGTTCGTAGCGCTTCACGCCCTTGTCGGACGTGCGCGCCTCGCGCGCGACGCGCTCGACCGCGTTGAGGATCGCCGGCACGTCGGGGAAACGATGGTTCAGCCCGGCCACGCCCACCGACACCCGCAGCCGCAGCGGATGGCCCTGCGCGTCGAACGGATGCGCGACGAGCGCGCCGCGCAGCTGCATCGCCAGCGCTTCGAGCCCGGTTTCGTCGCGCTCGCTGTCGAGGATCAGGTAGGCGCCGTCGCCGAAGCGCGCCGCCGGCACCGCGCCGGCCTTCTCGCCGAGCAGCCGGCCGACGCCGGCGAGCAGCGTCTCCAGCGCGGTCAGCCCGAGGCGGTCGCGCAGCAGGTTCACGCTCTCGATCTCGAGGAACAGCACGCCGCCGCGGCTGTTCTCGCTCGCGTCGGTCATCAGCGACTGGAGCGAGTCGAGCACCGCCTCGCGGTGGAACAGGCCGGTGGCGTCGTTGCGGCCGGTGCGCCGCTGGCGCCGCGTCTCCAGCGCGCGGTGACGCTTCACGCGGCTCTGCACCGACGAGATCAGGTGCCGCGGCCGCACCGGCTTGCTGATGAAATCGTCGCCGCCGGCGTCGAGCGCGTCGAACTGCTTGTCCTCGTCCGCTTCGCCCGACAGGAACACGATCGGTGTGTGCAGGAACGCCTCCTGCTCGCGGATCAGCGCCGTCAGCTCGATGCCGTTCGCGGCCGGCATGTGCAGGTCCATCAGCACCAGGTCCGGCTCGAACGCGGTGAGCGCCTCGAGCACTTCCAGCGCGTCGAGCACGACCTGCGTGTCCATGCCGGCGTTGCGCAGGATGCTTTCGGCGAACATCGCCTGGCTGCGGTCGTCCTCGACGATCAGCACGCGATAGGGCTTCTCGCTGTCCGGGCTCAGCAGCTGCGCGAGGCGCTTGAGCACCGCGGTCGCGCCCGGCTCGACCAGCAGCGCGTCGACGCCGGCGCGGCGCGCGGTGAGGCGCAGCGTGATGTCGTCGGCTTCCGACAGTGCGACCAGCTGCACGCGGTGGCCGCGGGCGACCGTTTCGCGCACCGCGGTGCCGACGGCATCGAGGTCGGCGCTGAAGGCGCTGTCGACCAGCACCAGCTGCGCCGGGATCGCGCCGAGCAGTTCCTGCAGTTCCTCGGCCGTCTCCAGCAGTTCGACTTCGTAGCCGACGGACTCCATGCGCTGATCGAGTTCCAGCGACATCGCGCCGTGATCGGTGAGGTGGTAGATGCGGGCGCCGACGGCGGCGGCCGGCATCGGCTCGGGCAGTTCGGCCGGCGCGATCGCGGGCGTCGCCGGGGGTCGGGCGGTAACCGGCGGCGCTGGCGGGGCGGCCATCCGCCCGGGCATCGACACCGGGGTCGGCGGCGGCGCCGCCTTCGGCCCGGCGACCGCCCGCAGGGCATCGCGATCGGCCTCGAACGACGAGCGCTCGACATCGGCGACCGGTGCCGGGTGCGCGGGGGCTGCGGGCTCGGGCACGCCGTAGGTCGGCGGCGGCGCGTCATCGCCCCAGCGGCGCCAGTAGTTCGCCGGTGGCGTCTCGCCGCGACCGCCGTGGTCGGCGCGGGCGGCACCGCCGGACGGGGCCGGTTCGGCCGCCATCGGCACCGCTTCGCCGATGTCCTCGATCAGGTTCCAAAGACGCTCGCCGAGCGCGGGGTCGGGCAGCGCCTGTTCCTGCAGCGTCCGCGCGAGCAGCTGCTGCATCTGCCGGAAGTGGCCGGAGGCGGCCTCGAGCCCGTGCCGGTCGCAGCCGTCGCCCAGCCATGCGGCGTCGTCATGGATCAGCGCCAGCCCGTTGATGTCCCAGCCGTCCTGCATGAAACGCAGCATGCGACGGCCGATCGTCTCCACCCGGCGCGGCAGCTGGCGCAGGAAAGCGTGGCGGTGCTCGGCGAGTCTGGACTCGTCGTTCGGATTCATCGCTTCCCCCGGGAATGTCGGGATTATGCCCGGCGACCCCGTAGCTGCAACCGTGCCGATGCACACGGCCGCGCGACGATCACCGCGCGGCGGCGGCCGTCGCCGGTCGCACGCGACGCCAGATCCAGCGCGCGACGACCGCGACCACGACGGCAGTGAACGCCAGGACCGCGAGCAGCAGGCCGAGCGCCCACCACGGATGCGCGAACACCAGTGCCAGCGCCCCGACGGCCGCGACGTCCTCGCCGACCGAGGCGGTCCAGTTCGACATCGGCTCGGGCGACGTGTTGATCAGCGCGCGGCTGCCGGCCTTCAGTGCGTGCGTCGCCAGCGCGGCGCCGCCGCCGAGCGCGAGCGCGCCGGCCCCGAGCTCGCCGGTGTCCGACAGGGTCGCGGCGGCCAGGAAGGCGCCGGCCGGCACACGGGCGAGGGTCTGCACCAGGTCCCAGCCCGAGTCGACGCCGGGCACCTTGTCGAGGGCGAACTCGACCAGCGCCAGCGCCCCGGCGGTGCCGAGCACCCACGGCGACGTCGTGGCTTCCAGCGCCGCCGGCAGGTCGACCCAGCCGAGCAGGCCGGCGAGGCCCACACCGAAGACCGTGAGATAGGCCCGGACGCCGGCGAGGCAGGCCAAAGCGAGCCCGAGCGCGAAGATGTGGGCTTCCGTCATTTCATGCTCCGGAGGCGTGATGCCGATCACAGTATAGTGAGCCCCCGCCTTGACGCGGACTGACCGGCGCGGCGTAGTCGCATACCCCCCGCCGGTCCCCGCCGACGCTCTCGCCGATGAGCACCCCGAATCCCGACAAGCCGCGCTTCGTCATCGTCCCGCACCGGCCGCATGCCCGGGTCGTGCTGGTCGTGGTCGGGCTGCTGTGGCTCGGCTCCGTCATCGCCGCGTGGGTGTCGGCGACCCGGCTGGCGGCGCCCGGGCTGGCACAGGTGCGTTCCGAACTCGCGATCACCGCGCGCCGCGCGAAGGAAGCCGAGGCGGTGGTGGGGCAGCTGCGGCAGAACGTCGCCACGCTGCGCCGCAGCGACCAGATCAGCCGCAGCGCCAATACCGAATTGCAGGCCAGCCTCGCCGAGCGCGAGGAGGAAGTGTCGGGGTTGCGCGCCGACGTCGCCTTCTACGAACGGCTGGTCGGTGCCACCGGCCAGCGCCGCGGCCTGTCGGTGCACGAGGCCGTGTTCGCGCCCGAGGCCGGCGGCACGTGGCGCTACACGGTCACCGTGACGCAGAACCTCAATCGCGGCGCGATCAGCAAGGGCGAGGCGCGCATGTCGGTCGAAGGCGTCAGCGACGGCCGGCTGAAGACGCTGAAGTGGGACGACCTGGTGCAGCAGCCCGGCGCGCCCGGCCAGCCCTTCTCGTTCCGTTATTTCCAGCAGCTCGAAGGCAGCATCGCGCTGCCCGAGGGTTTCACCCCCCAGCGCGTCCGGGTGCAGCTGCGCTCGGGCGGCAGTACCGTCGACCAGGCGTTCGACTGGCAGACCCAGCCCCCCCGAGGAGAGTGAGATGTTCGGTGACAGGAAAGGCGCGCGAAGTGGCAATGGCCACGCGGTCGAGACACTGGTCGGCCCGCATGCGGTGATCCGCGGCGATGTCGTGTTCACCGGGGGCCTGTACGTCGAGGGCGCGATCCACGGCAAGGTCTGCGTCGAGGACGGCGCGAAGGCGGTGCTGACGATCGCCGAAGACGGCCTGGTCGAGGGCGAGGTGCGCGCGCCGTGCGTGATCATCAACGGCCGCATGGTCGGCGACGTGTACGCCGACGAGCGCGTGGAGCTGGCGGCGCATGCGCGCGTGCAGGGCAACGTCTACTACAAGGTGATCGAGATGGCGGCCGGCGCGATGATCACCGGCCGGCTGATCCACGCCGACGCGCCGCTGGCGCAGCTCACCGGTCCCGACAGCGTCGTGGCCGCGCCCGCGGAAGCCCCGGCGGCCGGCGTCGCGCGCGGCAAGGCCGCCCGCGCGGTGCTGCAGGAAGCTTGAACGGGCGCGCCGGCGGGCCCATCTGTGAAGCCATGAACACGCCCACCAGCTACCAGCAGCTCGACGCCCCGCTCGATTTCACCTCGGCGGCCGCGGCGAAGGTCGCCGCGCTGATCGCCGAGGAAGGCAATCCGGCGCTGAAGCTGCGCGTCTACATCACCGGCGGTGGCTGTTCGGGCTTCCAGTACGGCTTCGAGTTCGACGAGGCGCAGGGCGACGACGACCTGGCGCTGCAGCGCGACGGCGTCACGCTGCTGGTCGACCCGCTGAGCCTGCAGTACCTGATGGGCGCCGAGGTCGACTACCGCGAAAGCCTGCAGGGCGCGCAGTTCGTGATCCGCAATCCGAACGCGAAGACCACCTGCGGCTGCGGCAGCAGCTTCTCGGCCTGAGTCCCGATGCCTCGGGTCGGGCCCGGCTTCGCGTTCCGCGGCCCGGGGCTCGACCGCTCCGAGCCGCTGCGCGAACGTCCGGACGAACTGCAGGCCCGCTGGGCCGCCGCGCGCGTGGTCGTGGTCGACGCCGACGGGCTCGCCCGCTTTCCCGATGACGCCGCGCCGCCGACGCCGGCAGGCGCGGCCGGACGCCCGCCACCCCCCGGCCTGCCGCGCCTGACC
>CAMPHE010000083.1 GCA_946885815.1 uncultured Arenimonas sp. | reverse complement strand
GCTTGAGCGGCGCCGCCATGTTGCCGAAGCGCGTCGGGCTGCCGAGCGCGAGCCCGGCGCAGTCGTCGAGGTCGGCTCTCGTCACGTACGGCGCGCCGTCGTCGGGCACCGGTGGCGTCGCGGTTTCGGTGACCGGCGCGACCGGGGGCACGGTGCGCAGGCGCGCCCGCATGCCGTCGACTTCGCCGACGCCGCGGGCGATCTGGCGTGCGAGGTTGGCGACGGAACCGCCGCGGCTGTAATAGAGGATCAGGATCTCGGCCATCCGGGGATGATAGTCGCAGCGGTTCACGCGCCGCACTCGGCGGCGGGCGGGGCATGCGCTACCCTTCGGCCGATGAACCCGGTGGCGATACTCCAGCGCTGGTGGACGCGGCTCGATCGCGAGCGGCTGCAGGCGTTCGCGCGTTTCCTGTGGGTGCGCTTCCTCGACGACCGCTGCTTCGAGACCGCCGGCGCGCTCGCGTACACCTCGCTGTTCGCGCTGGTGCCGATGGCCATGGTGGTGTTCGGCATCCTGTCGGCCTTCCCGGTCTTCAAGGACTGGAGCACCGAGCTCACCGGGTTCGTGTTCGCGACGTTCGTGCCCAGCGCGGCCAGCGTGGTCGAGCTGGAGCTGAAGAAATTCGCCGACAACGCGCAGGGCCTCACCGCGACCGGCGTGCTGGTGCTCATCGGCTCGCTGCTGGTGACCATGTGGAGCATCGAGGCCACGTTCAACCGCATCTGGCGCGTACCGACCGCGCGGCCGAAGCTCAGCCGCTTCCTGATGTACTGGACGCTGCTGACGCTCGGCACGCTGGTGGCGGTGGGCAGCCTCGCGGTCACGTCGTATCTGTTCGCGCTGCCGGGGCTGTCGCGCGTCGAGACGATGCCGCTGAGCCAGCGCCTGCTGACGCTGCTGCCGAACCTGGTGGAACTGGCGCTGTTCACCGTCGCGTACTGGCAGATCCCGCACCGCACGGTGCCGTTCCGCTTCGCGCTGCTCGGCGGCCTGTTCGCCACCGTGCTGTTCGAAGTCGCCAAGCACTCGTTCGCCGCGTACCTGGCCGGCGTGCCGACCTACGAGCGCGTCTACGGCACGCTCGCGGTCGCGCCGATCTTCCTGATCTGGGTGTACCTGAGCTGGGTCGTGGTGCTGCTCGGCGCCAGCCTGGCGGCGTCGCTGTCGGCGTTCCGTTACCAGCCGCGGGCCCTCCGGCTGCCGCCGGGCACGGAACTCTATGGTTATCTGCGCCTGCTGGGTCGGCTGAACCACGCGCGCCGCGGCGGCCTCGGTCTGCACCTGGTCGAGATCCAGCAGTGCGAGCCGATGCTCACCGACGAGCTCCTGCAGCAGATGCTGTCCGGGCTGTGCGACCTGAACATCGTCCGCCGCGCCGAGGACGGCGCGTGGATGCTCAGCCGCGACCTCGACGCGGTGACGCTCGGCGAACTGCACGAAGGCCTGCTGCTGCGCGTGCCGGGGGGCGACATGGAGCTGCCGGGATTCGACGACCCGATCGGTCGCGAAGCCACCTGCGCGCTCGAGCACCTGCGGTCCCCGCTGCACGATCCGCTGGCCCGTACGGTCGGCAGTTTCTTTCCCCCGCATCCGGAGTTGTCGAACCGATGAAGAAGGTCTCCGCGTGGCTGCTGCCGCCCCTGCTGCTCCTGGCCGGCTGCGGCGCCGATCCCATGCCCGACTCCGCGCGGGAAAGCGCGGCGTCTTCGCCCGACACGGCCGCGTCGACACCACCGCCGCCGGAATCCTCCGCGGACGCGGGGTCCGCGCCGGCCGCACCGGAGCCCGGCCCGCCGGTGCATCCGACGCTCGTGATCGACACGCTCGACGACGGCGTGTTCGACCTGGCGGCGCGCCGCGGAAAATGGGTCGTCGTCAATTTCTGGGCGACGTGGTGCAAACCGTGCCTGAAGGAAATCCCGGATTTCACCGCGTTCGACGCGGCGCGCGACGACGTCGACGTGATCGGCCTGGCGTACGAGGAAATCGAACCCGATGCGATGCGCGATTTCCTGCGCGCGCACCCGGCCGGCTATCCCGTGGCGATCCTCGACACGTTCGCGCCGCCGGCCGATTTCGAGACGCCGCGGGGCCTGCCGATGACCTACCTGATCGCCCCGGACGGTCGCGTCGCGCAACGGTTCCTCGGGCCGGTCACCTCGGAAGAACTCGCCGCCGCGATCGAGGCGCACGCGGCCGCCGCCGCCGCCGGCTGAGCGCCGCGCGACGAAGCGTGCCTCCGGCACGCCGGACCGTGCCGGACGCCGGCAGCGGCGGCGTAGCATGAGCTACCTCCGACAGGACGAACCCGTGCCGACGCCCGACGACATCCGTGCCCGCCGCCTTTTCTGGTGGCTGCAGACCGGAGGCTGGGTCGGCTACGGCCTCGTCAGCTATCTGTCCGCGCTCGCCCACGGCAAGCCGGTCGGCTACTGGCCGATGCCGCTGGGCATCTTCATCGCCGGCTTCCTCGTGACGCTCGGCATCCGCGCGGTGCTGCGCCGCGCGTGGGGCCGCCCGCCGGCGGCGTTCGTACCGATCGCGGCCGCCTGCGTCGTCGCCGGCTCCACGCTGCTCGGCCTCGTGTTCGTCATGCTGTACTCGAACTGGTGCCCCGACTGCCGGCCGACCAGCACGCTGGCGTATTTCGCGTACGCGACCGGCCATCTGTACGTGGTGCTGAGCTGGGTCGGGCTGTATGTGGGCCTGAAGTACTACCGCCAGTGGCAGCAGCAGACGCGGCAGGCGCTGGCGGCGACCGCGATGGCGCACCAGGCGCAGCTGAAGATGCTGCGCTACCAGCTGAACCCGCACTTCCTGTTCAACACGCTCAACGCGATCTCGACGCTCGTGCTGGACCGCGACGTCGACACCGCGAACCGGATGGTGCAGGGCCTGAGCTCGTTCCTGCGCCATTCGCTCGATTCCGACCCGATGCAGCGGGTGACGCTGAAGCAGGAACTCGACGCGCTGAACCTCTACCTCGGCATCGAGAAGCTGCGCTTCGCGGAGCGGCTGTCGGTCGAGACGCGGATCGACGCCGGGTGCTGGTCGGCGCTGCTGCCGAGCCTGCTGCTGCAACCGCTCGTGGAGAACGCCATCAAGCACGCGATCGCGCGGCGGGTCGAAGGCGGCCGGCTGACGCTCGCCGCCGGACGACAGGGCGAGCGGCTGGTGCTGCAGGTCGCGGACAACGGTCCCGGCGACGGCGACGCGCCCCCGCCGGGTGCCGATGGCTGCGGTGTCGGGCTGAAGAACACCCGTGAGCGCCTGCGGGTGCTCTACGGCGACGCGCAGTCGGTCGACGTCCGCCACGGGCCCGAAGGCGTCGCGGTGACGCTGTCGATCCCGTTCGACGTCGGCGGGGCGCCACGCGGGTGACGCGCACGATCCGCACGCTCGTCGTCGACGACGAACCGCTGGCGCGGCGCGGGCTGGAGCTGCGCCTCGCCGGCGAGCCCGACGTCGAGATCGTCGGGATGTGCGGCGATGGCGCCGCGGCCATCGCCGCCGTGTCGGCGCACCAGCCCGACCTGATGTTCCTCGACGTGCAGATGCCGGGCGTGGACGGATTCGCGACGCTGCGCGGCATTCCGGCGCCGCAGCTGCCGATCGTCCTGTTCGTCACCGCGTTCGACCACTACGCGATCAGGGCGTTCGAGGCCAGTGCGGTGGATTACCTGCTGAAGCCCGTCGACGACAGCCGGCTGCACCAGGCGCTGTTCCGCGTCCGCGAGGAACTGGACCGCCGCGATGCGGGCCGGCACTGCGAGCAGCTGCTGAAGCTGCTCGGCGATCTCAGCGGGAAGCCGGCGCTGACCCTCGAGGAAGCGCTGCAGGCGCCGGGCGAACGCCGGCTCGGCGCGAGCGACCGCATCGCCATTCGCGACGGCGGCCGCACGGTGCGCGTCGAGCTCGCGACGGTGCGCTGGATCGATGCGGCCGGCGACTACATGTGCATCCACACCGACACCGAAACGCTGGTGCTGCGGGCGACGATGCGCGACCTGGAGACGCGGCTCGACGCGCGCCAGTTCCCGCGCGTGCACCGCTCGACGCTGGTGAACGCCAGGCGCGTGGTGTCGCTGCGGCCGCACCACAACGGCGAGCAGTTCCTGCAGCTCGACTGCGGCCACGAGATCAAGCTTTCGCGCAGCTACCGCGACCGGGTGGCGTTCCTGCGCTGAAAGTCGCCGTCCGCGCACGCTTCGGCGCAGCGGCGGAACGGCCCGGCGCGACGCGTGACTTCAGGCATGGCCGGTGGCCGCGGCGTGCGCGCAGGATGCGGCCGAACCCGTTCCCGGCCCGCCCGCGATGAAGCTCACCGAAGCCGCCCTGAAGAACCCCGCCGCCGTCGCCGTCGTCGTCGCGCTGGTGTCGCTGTTCGGGCTCCTGGCGCTGCTCGACCTGCCGCTGCAGCTGTTCCCCGACATCGAGCGGCCGCAGATGTCGGTCGATGCCGGCTGGCGCGCGGCCTCGCCGCAGGCGATGGAGGCCGAGATCGTCGAGCGGATCGAATCGGTGCTGGAAGGCATCGCCGGAATCGAGCAGATGGACGCGAACGCGAATGCGGGCGGCGCGTCGATCGACCTGACGTTCGCCGTCGGCACCGACATGGATGCGGCGCTGGTCGAGGTGCTGGCGCGCCTGAACCGGCTGCCGCCGCTGCCGCGCGACGCCGACCCGCCGCGAGTCGAGCTCGGCTCCGACGGCGCCAACGACTCGCTGACCTATTTCTTCGTGCAGAAGCTGCCCGGCACGGCCGGCGACATCGCCGACTACCGGCCGCTGATCGAGGAGCGCGTCGTGCCGCGGATCACGTCGATCCCCGGCGTCGCCGGCGTCGACATCAACGGCGGCGAGCCGGACGAGCTGGCGATCGACGTCGACCTGGACCGGGCGGCCGCCTACGGCGTCACGCTGCCGCAGATCGCCGACGTGGCCGGGCGCGCGACCGACGTTTCCGGCGGCAGCTTCGACGCCGGCCGCCGCCGCTACACGCTGCGCTTCGCCGGCCGCTACGCGCCGTCCGACCTCGGCGAACTGATCGTGCTGTGGCGCGACGGGCAGCCGGTCCGCCTCGCCGATGTCGCGACGGTGCGGGTGCAGCGCCCGGAGCAGCGGTTCTTCGCGTACCAGAACGGCAATCCGGCGATCGGCCTGCGCATCCGTCGCGAATCGGGCGCGAACGTGCTGGGTACGTTGACGGAAGTGAAGCGCGTGGTGGACGCGCTGCGCGAAAGCGAGCTCGCGCCGCTCGGGCTCGGCATCGAGCAGAGTTTCGATGCGTCGCTGTTCATCGAACGGGCCATCGGGCTGCTGACCGGCAGCCTCGGCGCCGGCGTGCTGCTCGCGGTCGGGTGCCTGTGGTGGTTCCTGCGCGACGTGCGGGCGACGGTGCTGATCGCCACGGCGATCCCGATTTCGCTGCTGGCGACGTTCATCGTGCTGCAGCTCGGCGGCCGCAGCCTCAACGTGATCTCGCTCGCCGGGCTCGCGTTCGCGGTCGGCATGGTCATGGATGCGGCGGTCGTCGTCGCCGAGAACATCGTGCGACTGCGCGGCGAGGGCCGCCCGCCGCTGCAGGCGGCGCTCGAAGGCGCGGGCCAGGTCGGCGGCGCGCTGTTCGCGTCGACGCTGACCACCGTCGCCGTGTTCCTGCCGGTGATCTTCATGCGCGACGCCGAAGGGCAGCTGTTCGCCGACCTCGCGCTGACGATCGCGATCGCGGTCGGCATATCGCTGCTGGTGGCGCTGACGGTGCTGCCGGCGGCCGCGGGCGGCTGGCTGCGGGCGGGCTCGGTCGGCACCGACGGCGGCTACGCGCGACTCACGGCGTGGACCCTGCGCGCGACGTCGACACGGCGGCGGCAGTGGGCGTGGGTGCTCGGCCTCGCGGTCGCGCCGGTGCTGGCGACGCTGCTGGCGATGCCGCGGATCGACTACCTGCCCCCGGTGAAGCGCGCCGCGGTCGACGTCTGGTTCAACTTTCCGCCGGGCATGGGCCCGGGCACCGTCGACGCCGAGTTCGCGCCGGTCCTGCTGGAGCGGATGCGCCCGTTCATGGACGGCGAGCGCGAGCCGCGACTCAGGAACTGGTACCTGAACCTGTGGCCGAACGGCGGCACGATCGGCGCGCGCGTCGTCGACGAAGCGCGGATCGGCGAGCTGGAGCGCATCATCCGCGACGAGGTCGTCGCCGACCTGCCCGACACCCGCGCGTTCGTCGCCGAGGGCGACCTGTTCGGCGCGTTCGGCGGCTCGGCGCGGGCGATCGCGATCCACCTGCAGCACGCGGACGGAGACGCGCTGAACGCCGCCGCCGAGCGGGGCCGCACGATGCTCGCGGACAGGTTCCCCGGCGCGAACGTGCAGGCCTGGCCGAGCGCGGATGCCACCGAGCCCGAGCTGCGCGTGCTCGCCGACGACCGTCGCCTCGCGGAAGCCGGCTGGCGCCGTCCCGACCTCGGCACGGTCGTGCGCGTGCTCGGTGACGGCGCGTGGCTGGGCGAGCACTTCGATGGCGACCGCCGGCTCGAGATCATCCTGCGCGCCGCGCGCGGTGGCGCCGCCGGCGACGATCCGGCGCGCTTCGCCGCCGCGCCGCTGGCGACGCCGCTCGGCGGCGTGCTGACGCTCGGCGAGCTGGCGTCGCTGCAGACGACGATGGCACCGAGCCAGCTGCGCCGGGTCGACCGGCGCCGGACGGTGACGCTGACGGTCGACCCGCCCCCGGCGCTGTCGCTCGAGGAAGCACTGGAGATCGTCGAGGACGACGTCGTGCCGGCGCTGCGCGCGGCGCTGCCGGCCGACGCCGGCGTGCGTGTCGCCGGCAGCGCCGACCGGCTGGAAGGCATCGTCGCGAGCATGGGTGGCAACTTCGCGATGGCGTTGCTGGTGCTGTTCCTGCTGATGGCCGCGCTGTTCCGTTCCGTGCGCGACAGCGCGTTCGTGATGGCGACGCTGCCGATGGCCGTGTTCGGCGGCGTGCTCGGGCTGCGCGCGGTGCAGCTGTTCACGCCGCAGACGCTCGACCTGTTGTCGATGATCGGTTTCATCATGCTGCTGGGCATGGTGATCAACAACGCGATCCTGCTGGTCGCGCAGGCGCGCGCCGGGCAGGCCCGGGGCCTCGCGCTCGATGCCGCGATCGCGCAGTCGCTCGACCAGCGGCTGCGGCCGATCCTGATCGCCGCGCTCAC
>CAMPHE010000082.1 GCA_946885815.1 uncultured Arenimonas sp. | reverse complement strand
TCGCGCAGCACACGCTCGGTCGGATGGGCGACCTGGATCCGGTGCTGGTGCTGGCGGTGGTGTACCTGCTCGCGCTCGTGCTCAGCGAGCTGATGAGCAACGCGGCGGCGGCGGTGCTGCTGGTGCCGATCGTCGTTTCGGCCTCGATGAGCATGGGCCTGAGCCCGACGCCGTTCCTGGTC
This sequence comes from uncultured Arenimonas sp., assembly GCA_946885815.1. The sequence continues at coordinate 7,036 of CAMPHE010000082.1, read as the reverse complement.
GCGGTCGCGTTCGCCGCGTCCACCAGTTTCTCGACGCCGGTCGGCTACCAGACCAACACGATGGTCTACAGCATCGGCGATTACCGCTTCACCGACTTCATGCGCGTCGGCATCCCGCTGAACGTGATCTTCTGGATACTCGGCGTGATCCTGATTCCCCGTTTCTGGCCGCTGTCGCCGCTGGCGGTGCCGTGACCGCGCTGCCGCCGCCATCGCCGCGCAAGCTCGGCCTCGTCATCGACCTGGACACCTGCGTCGGCTGCCATGCCTGCGCGGTCGCGTGCAAGGAGTGGAACGCCGGCGGCATCGCCGGGCCGCTGGTCGACGAGAACCCGTACGGCGACGCGCCGGTCGGCGTCTGGCTCAACCGGGTGCATTCGTACGAAGTCGCGCCGACCGCGACGCAGCCGGCGACGACGCTGCACTTCCCGCGCTCGTGCCTGCACTGCGAAACGCCGGCGTGCGTCACGGTCTGCCCCACCGGCGCTTCGTACAAGCGCGCCGAGGACGGCATCGTGCTGGTCGACGAGGACAAGTGCATCGGCTGCAAGCTGTGTTCGTGGGCCTGTCCGTACGGCGCGCGCGAGTACAGCGAGGTCGACGGGGTGATGAAGAAATGCACGCTGTGCGTCGACCGCATCTACAACGAGACCATTCCCGAGGAATCGCGGCAGCCGGCTTGCGTGCAGGCGTGCCCGACGCGGGCGCGGCATTTCGGCGACCTGGGCGATCCGGATTCGCCGGTGTCGCGTCTGGTCGCCGACCGCGGTGGTACTGGCCTGATGCCCGAGCTCGGCTACGCGCCGGTCAACCGCTACCTGCCGCCGCGTCCGCGCCGCGCCGGCCCCGAAGCCACCGCGACCGCCACCGCTACCGGACCCGAACCGCTCGACCCGTCCAGGCTCCACCCCGTCCTGCGCTGGCTCGACCGCGCGCTGAGCCGCTGAGGCGTCGATGCATCCCGCGTTTTCCGTCATCTTCTTCAGCACCCTCACGGGCGCCGGTTACGGCCTGATCGCGTGGAGCGCGCTGGCGCTGGCGGCCGGCTGGCGCACCGCGCTGGACGGCCGCACGCCGGCGATCTTCCTCGTCGCGCTCGTACTGGCGACGGTGCTCGTCACCGTCGGCCTGCTGTCGTCGCTCGGGCATCTCGGGCGCCCGGCGCGCGCATGGCGCGCGTTCTCGCAGTGGCGCACGTCGTGGCTGTCGCGCGAGGGCGTCGCGGCGGTGTTCACGTTCATGCCGCTGGTCGTGCTGCTCGCGACGCTGTCGAGTGCGTGGTGGCCGGCGCCGCTGGACGGCGAGGCGTTCGCGCCGGGCGCGGCGCTGCCATGGTTCGCGCGGCTTTCGCTCGCCGGCGCGTTCCTCGGCGCGGTCGCGACCGTGGCGTGCACCGCGATGATCTACGCCTCGCTGAAGCCGATCCCGGCGTGGCGCCATCGTGCGGTGCTGCCGGTGTACGCGGGTTTCGCGCTGCTCACCGGCGGCCTGCTGCTGGCGACGCTGCTCGCGGCCGGTGGCGACCGGCCGGCGCTGGTCGAAGCCGGCGCGCTCGTGGGGCTGCTGCTGGCGGTCGCGCTGGCGGTCGGCAAGCGCCGGTACTGGCGCGACATCGATCGCGGCGCGATGCCGGCCTCGCGGGCGTCAGCGCTCGGCCTGCCGGCCGATCGCGTCGCGACGGTGTTCGAGCGCCCGCACACGGAAGCCAACTACCTCACGAAGGAGATGGGCTTCGTCGTCGCGCGCCGCCACGCCCGTCGGCTGCGCCAGATGGCCGTCGCGCTGTTCGGCGTCATGCCGGCTGTCCTGTGCGCGGGTGTGCTGGTCGCCGGGGGCGAGGCCGCGGCGCTGCTGCTGGCGCTGGCGTCGATCGCCGCCCTGCTCGGCGCGCTCGTCGAGCGCTGGCTGTTCTTCGCCGAGGCGAAGCACCTCGTGATGACGTACTACCAATAATTTGCTCAGAGCAGATTTTTTACTTGCTCAGAGCAGATTATCCGCGCCGCGGGCGATCAGCATGTCGGCCACCTGCTGGCCGAGCTTCTCCGGTTCGCTCGCCGGCCCGCTGGCGTAGCCGCGCACCGTGTAGCCGTCGCCGGCATTGCCGACCAGGCCTTCGAGCGCCATCCGGTCGCCCTTCAGCGTCGCGTAGGCGGCGATCGGGATCTGGCAGCTGCCGCCGAGCGCTCGCGTCATCGCGCGTTCGGCGCTCACGCACAGGCGCGTCGGCGCGTCGTCGAGCACCGCGAGCCGCGCGAGCGCGTCGGTGTCGCCGGCGCGGCATTCGACGGTGATCGCGCCCTGCGCCGCCGCCGGGATGAAGCGCGGCGCGACCAGGCGCTCGCGGATGCGCGCGTCGAACCCGAGCCGCATCAGTCCGGCCGCGGCGAGCACGATCGCGTCGTATTCGCCCGCGTCCAGCTTCGCCAGCCGCGTGTTGACGTTGCCGCGGAGGTCGACCAGCCGCAGGTCGGGACGATGCGCGCGCAGCAGCGCCTGCCGCCGCTGCGACGACGTGCCCACGGTCGCGCCGAACGGCAGTTCGTCCAGCGCTTCGTACTTCGGCGACACGAACGCGTCGAACGGATCGGCACGTTCCAGCACGGCCGCGAGCTCGAACGGGCCGTCGAGTTCCATCGGCACGTCCTTCAGCGAATGCACCGCGGCGTCGGCACGCCCTTCGAGCATCGCCACTTCCAGCTCCTTCAGGAACAGCCCCTTGCCGCCGATCTCGGCCAGCGGGCGATCGATCGTCTGGTCGCCGCGCGTCGTCATCGGCACGAGCTGCACGTCCAGGTCCGGGTGCGCGGCGCGCAGGCGCCCGGCGACATGCTCGGTCTGCCACAGGGCGAGGGCGCTTTCGCGCGTCGCGAGTCGGAGGGTCGGCATCGGGTTTCCTAAAGGTGTTTCAGGCGTTCGCGCAGTGTCGGCAGGCAGCGCCGGCTCACTTCCAGCGGCTCGCCGCCGTTGCGCAGCAGCGCGTGGACCTGGCCGTCGGGGCCGCGGCGCAGTTCGGCGAACTCGTCGGCGGCGACGAGGCAGTTGCGGTGGATGCGGATGAACCGGTCGGCGAATTCGGTCTCGAGCGACTTCAGCGACTCCTCGATCAGGTCCTCGCCACGCGCGTGGTGCACCACCACGTATTTCTCCTCGGCCTGCAGGTAGCGCACGTCGTCGACCGGGATCAGCCGCAGGCTGCCGCGCAGCCGCGCGCTCAGGTGGCTGCGGCGGCGGTCGCTTCCATCCGGCAGCGCCGGAGGCGCCGACGCGGCGCAGTGGCGGCGGGCCCGTTCCAGCGCCTCGGCGAGGCGTTCGGCGCGGACCGGCTTCACGAGGTAGTCGACCGCGGCCGCTTCGAACGCCGCGAGCGCGTGCTGGTCGAAGGCGGTGCAGAACACCAGCGCCGGGGGCGACGGCAGCGTCGCGAGATGGCGCGCGGCTTCGAGGCCGTCCATCACCGGCATCGCCACGTCGAGCAGCACCACGTCGGCGGCGTGTTCGCCGGCCAGCTCGACCGCCTCGCGGCCGTTGCCGGCCTCCGCGACGATGTCGTGGCCGCCGAGTTCGCGCACCAGGGCGGCCAGCCGCTGGCGGGCGAGCGGTTCGTCGTCGACGAGCAGGATCTTCACGCCGCGAGTATGCCCCACCCACGCGGGCCCGTAGGAGCGGCTTCAGCCGCGACGGGCTCGGGAACGGGGGAATGCGGCAGGGCGGGTCGCGGCTGAAGCCGCTCCTACGGGGCGGCGGTGAAGCGGGTCTCCAGCCAGCCCGCGAGGTCGCGGATCTCGTCGGCGCAGACGCTGTGCGGCATCGGGTAGTCGTGCCAGTCCACGGTCGCGCCGAGCTTGCGCAGGATGTCGCGGCTCAGCGCGCCGAGCGAGGCCGGTACCACCGTGTCCTGCTGCCCGTGCGCCATGAACACCGGCGTGCGCAGGCCGGCGACGGTGGCCTCGGGCGCGGTGGTCGACGCCATCGGCAGGTAGGTGGACAGCGCGACGATGCCGCCGAGCGGCGCTTCGCGGCGCACGCCGGTCGCCAGCGCGATCGCGCCGCCCTGCGAGAACCCGGCGAGGATCACGCGCGACGCCGGCACCCCGCGCTCGCATTCGCGCTGGATCAGCGCCTCCACCTGCGCCATCGATTCGCGCACGCCGCGCTCGTCCGCGCGCTGGTCGAGGTCGAGGTCGCGGATGTCGTACCACGCCGGCATCCGCACGCCGCCATTGATCGTGACCGCGCGCACCGGCGCGTGCGGGAACACGAAGCGCAGCGCCGGCCAGCCCGGCCGCACCAGTTCGGGCACGATCGGCGCGAAATCGTTGCCGTCGGCGCCGAGGCCGTGCAGCCAGACCAGGCTCCATTCCGGTTTCGGACCCGTCTCGCGCTGGACGGCCTCGAGCAGCGTCGTCATGGCGTCGCCTCCGGCGCGGCGGCCCCGGTAGCCGAAGCTTTCACCGCGGCGTCGTCGCTCGGCGGGCGCCGCCGCACCGTCACGCCCGTCAGGTCGAGCGCGTTCTCGATGTCGAACGTGATGCCCTCGGCGAGATCGAGCGTGACGTGGCCGTAGCCCCGCTCCCGATCCACGTACACCCTGCCGACGTCGGCGGTGACCACGAGGTCGTCGATCCGGCCTTCGATGTCGACCGTGCCTTCGTCGGAGCACCCGCACGCGCCGGCGTCGTCGTGCCCGGCGTCGGTGTCCACATGGCTGCGGCGCACGACTTCGAGGCGCGCCGCACCGCCTTCCCACGCGAACGGCGCGACCGTCGAAACCTGCATCCGCTCGACGGGGCGCTTCGCTTCCACCGCAAGCGGCGCGCGCGCGTCGATCCGCTGCAGCCACGCCGGCACGACGACTTCGGCGCCATGCCACCGGTTCGCGCCGGCGTCGATCCGGACGACGAGCGTGTCGCCGTCGCGCGTCACGACGGCTTTCGCATCCGTGTGGCGGCCGAGGGATACGCGGGGCGCCCCGCCACCGATCGCGACCTCGACCTTGCCGGCCGATACGACGCGCAGCTGCGTGATCCCGGTGAAATCCAGCGATTCCACCCGTGGCCCCGAATCGGCGCCGTCGTCGGGCCGGGAGAAGGCGAGCGCGAGGCAGGCCACCGCCGCGACGAAGGTCCAGCGCGTGCGCCTCATCGATGCAGCTCCCGTTCCTGCAGCGCGAACAACCCCGCCAGCCAGAACAGCGCCGGCACGCCGAACCAGAACAGCAGCGAGATCACGGTGTCGCCGAGCGATCGCGTGGCGTCGTCGTCGCCCCAGAACGCGAAGACGGTGGCCGGCGAGCCGCCGACGAAGGCCGAGAACATCGACAGGCTGATCATCAGCGCCACGCCGGCCAGGATGGTCTTGATGAAGGGCATCCGGTGGAAATACAGGCTGCCGAGCACCGCGAACCCCTGCGCGCCCACCAGCAGCAGCGCCGTCGTGGCGAGGACGCGGCCCTGCGTCTCCTCGGCGCCGAGCGCCCATGGCAGCAGCAGCTGGTATCGCTCCGGGTCGCCCGCGGCGCGCAGCGCGCGCGGCGTGTCCGCGTCCACCCCGGCCTGCGCCGCGGCATCGGCGACGGCCGCCGCTTTCGCGAGCAGCCACGCCGGCACGTTGACGATCTCGAACGCGACGCAGAACGCGAGCGGGTACGCGACGGCGACCACGAGAAACGCCAGCAGCCACTTCTCGAACGCCGACGCCGGCCGCATCAGCGTCAGCAGGCCCACCTCGGGCTGCACCATCGCCTGGAAGTAGCGGCCGGCGAACACCGGGGCGCTGACGAACAGCGCGCCGTAGAACAGCGCGGTCTGGCCGTCGCGCGTGAACGCCATGCGGCCGCTCACGGTCGCCAGGAACAGGTACATCAGCGCCAGCAGCAGCGTGCCGATCGCGAGGAACCAGCCCCAGCCGCGTCGCTGTTCGACCCACTGGGCGGCGGCGAGACGGGCGAAGCGCGCGAGGTCAAACATCGGCGGTCTCCCCGCGGGCCGCGGCCATCGCGCCGAGCACCGCCTGCTTGTTGCGGCTCAGCGCCTTGTACAGCAGCTCCATCGACACCGCGCCGGGCCGGCCCGTGCGGTTCGCCGCGACCCACGCGTGCTGCTCGCCGAGCGGTTCGTGGTGCACCACGCCGTCGATCGCGGCGAGCGCGGCCGCGTCGGCGGCGACGCCCATCCGCAGCGCCGACGCCAGTTCCGGCATCGACGCCGACAGCGCCAGCCGCGCCGCGTCGACGAACAGCACGTGGTCCATGATGCTTTCCAGGTCGTGCGCCTGGTGCGTGCTGACCACGACGATGCGCTCGCGCTGCTCCGGCCGGGCGACGATCGTCTTGAACTGGTCGCGCCCGAGGATGTCGAGCCCGTTCGTCGGTTCGTCGAGCAGCAGCACGGGCGTGCGGGTCGCCAGCGCGAACGCCATCGCCGCCTTCTTCTTCTCGCCCAGGCTCATCTGCGCGAACGGCCGGTCGCGCGGCAGCTCGAAGACACCGAGGTAGTCGGCGAACGCCTCGGCCGAGAACCGCGGGTAGAAGCCGGCATGCGTCCGCAGCAGCTGCACGGCGCTCAGGTCGGGCAGGTGGAATTCCTCGGGAACCAGGTAGATGCCGGCGAGCAGGTCGGGATGGCGTCGCCGGGGTTCGCGGCCGTGGACCCCGATGCGTCCGCGCCGCGGGAACAGCAGGCCGGCGATCAGCTTCAGCAGCGTCGACTTGCCGCTGCCGTTGCGCCCGAACAGGCCGTACACGCCCGGGCGGTCGATGTGCAGGTCGAATGAATCGTAGAGCGTCGTCTTCCGGTACCCGAAGTTCAGGTCGTCGATGCGGATCACGGGCCGTTCCGGAGCGGAGAGGCCTGCATTGTAGTCACGAGCGCGCACGGGCGGCGGCCGTGCCGCGCCGCGGGCTTCACGGCCTGCCGAAGCGGCGCTGCGCAGCATGGTCGCCCCGCCGCCGACCCTGCCCCGATGCCTGTTCCCGCGTCCCGCTCGCCCCGCGTCCTCGTCGCCACCGCCGGCTGGGCGACCCCGCGCCAGCACGCGG
>CAMPHE010000081.1 GCA_946885815.1 uncultured Arenimonas sp. | reverse complement strand
ACAGCGCGCCGCGCTGGTGCGGGTTCTCGCCGTAGCGCAGCGCGCTCGCGAGGTGAAGCGACGCGTGGAACGTCTTCGGCCACGCCTCCGGGGCGTCGGGATCGGCGGCGCGCGGCGACAGCCACGACGCGATCTGTCCGTCGTACGCCGCGGTGTGCGCATACGCCTTCGCGGCGAACGCGCGCCGCTGCGCGGCGTCGGTGCCGCCGGCCGCCAGCGCATCGAGCAGCGCGGCGTAATCGGCCGGGTCGACGACCACGCTGGTGCGCGCATGGTTCTTCGCCGCCGCGCGCAGCATCGCCGGGCCGCCGATGTCGATGTTCTCCACCGCGTCGTCGTAGGTGCAGCCGGGCTTCGCCACCGTCTGCGCGAACGGATACAGGTTCACCACCAGCAGGTCGATCGGCGCGATGCCATGCTGCGCCATCACCGCATCGTCGACGCCGCGGCGCCCGAGCAGCCCGCCGTGGATCTTCGGGTGCAGCGTCTTGACGCGCCCGTCCATGATTTCCGGGAAACCGGTGACGTCGCTGACGTCGGTGACGTCGATGCCGGCCTCGCGCAGCGCCTTCGCGGTGCCGCCGGTGCTGAGCAGCGCGACACCGAGCGCGGCGAGCTCGCGCGCGAGTTCGACGATGCCGGTCTTGTCGGAGACGGAGAGGAGCGCGCGTTGGACGGGAAGGACGGTCTGCATGGGGAGGCGGAGTCGGGTGAAGAGCGGATAGGGGATATGGGATTTACGTGATAGTGAAAGCCGCGCGCGAACCCACCATCAGGTAAATCCCATATCCCCTATCCGCCTTTCCCCGCCCTTACAACCCATACGCCTTCAGCTTCTTCCGCAGCGTCGCGCGGTTGAGGCCCAGGCAGGCCGCGGCGCGGCTCTGGTTGCCTTCGCAGTGGCGCAGCACTTCGGCGAACAGCGGCATCTCGATTTCGCGCAGCACGACGTCGTACAGGTCGTCGACGTCGCAGCCGTCGAGGTCCTGCAGGTACCGGCGCACCGAGCGCGCGACGTGGTCGCGCAGGGGGGTGTGGCCGGAAGCGGTGGTCGTCGTGGAATCCGTGCGCGCGGCGTGCAGGGCGTTCAATTTCGTGTGGCTCCCCGGGGTGTGTCGACCGCGTCCATGCGGAGCCGCGGCTGCGCGCGGGGGACGCAGTCTACGTCAATCCCGCGGGCCGCTCCACCGCGCGCAGGCGATGGCGCGTTTCAGTGGAAATCGAACGTGAAAGCGACGGCGCGCTTGCCCGGGTCGAGGATTTCCAGTGTCGCGCTCGCCGACTGTCCGGGCGCGACCAGCGCCTGCGCCGGCGGGCTGCCGAGGTACTCGGCGGGCGCGAAACGACGCAGGCCGAGGGCCTGGCCGTCGAGGTCGTGCAGCGCGATTTCCATCAGCGGCCACGGCTGCGCCCAGCGCGCGTCGTTGCGGAAACTGAGCGTCACCAGCAGCACGCCGGGCACCTTCGGGTGCGGGCGCACTTCGCGGCTGGTGACGCGCAACGCATCCGGTTCGCGCCACGGCGGCAGCGAACAACCGAGCGTGCCGCAGAGCCATTCGAGCCGCGGCCGCCACGCGGCGTCGCCGGCCAGCCGGTAACGGTCCGCGAGCATCAGCTGCAGCATCAGCGCCGCGGTGAGAACGGTTACCGCCACGAGCCAGCCCCACGGCACCTGTCGCGGCGGGCGCGGCACGTCGGCGACGGCGAAACTGGGGGCGCGGGGGCGGGTCATCGGGGATCCATGGTAGCGCGGGGCGGAAGAGCGTCGACGCCGATCAACGCGGATGAACGCGGATAGAGCGATTCTGTAAAAGGAGCTGCCTTATCCGCGTCGATCCGCGTGATCCGCGTCGAGAATCCTCTCAGTGCTTCCGGGCCCCGGTGATACGTACCCAGTCGTCCTGCCGCGCGACCTGCAGGTCATCGAACCACTCGGCGTAGCGCTGCAAAAGATCGTCTTCCTGGCCGGCGAGGATGCCCGACAGCGCGATCACGCCGCCCGGCGCGACGCGCGCGGCGAGCGTGTCGGCGAGCGCGTGCAGCGCGACGGCGAGGATGTTGGCGACGACGACCGGGTACGTCGCCGCCGGTTCGGCTTCGGGCGCGAACACCTGCAGCCGCTCGCCGACGCCGTTGCGCTCGCCGTTGTCGGCCGTGGCCAGCAGTGCCTGCGGGTCGTTGTCGACCCCCACCGCGCGGCGCGCGCCGAGTTTCAGCGCGGCGATCGCGAGGATGCCGCTGCCGCAGCCGAAATCGAGCACGTCCCGGTCGCGCAGCACCAGCGAGTCGAGCCACTGCAGGCACAGCGCGGTGGTGGGATGCGTGCCGCTGCCGAACGCGAGACCGGGATCGAGCCGGATCACCACGCCGTCGCGCGCGTCGTCCGGCGTCTCCAGGTTCCACGGCACGATCCAGGTGCGGCGGCCGAATTTCAGCGGCACGTACTGGTCCATCCACGCGCGTTCCCAGTCTTCGTCGGCGACGGTGCGGAACTCCGCGCGCGACAGGTCGATCGCGTCGTCGAACGCTTCCAGCGCGTGCAGCACCAGCTCCGGCACGGTGTCCTCGTCGAACAGCGCGAGCAGCGTGATTTCCGGCCACAGCGGCGTCTCGCCGACGCCGGGCTCCAGCACCGCGCGCTCGTTCGGCGTCGCCGCGTCGGCGTCGAGCAGCGTCACCGACAGCGCGCCGAGGTCCATCAGCGCGTTCTCGGCGCGGTGTTCCTCTTCGGCGCGAACACGGAGGGAGAGTTCGAGGAAGGGCACTCAGGCGAACCCGACCGACTTTTCCTTGCGCTCCGCCAGTCGCTTCTCGAGGTAATGGATGTTCGTGCCGCCCTGCATGAAGCCCTGGTCGGCCATGATCCGCTGCTGCAGCGGCACGTTGGTCTTGATGCCGTCCACGACCATCTCGCTCAGCGCGCAGCGCATCCTCGCGATCGCCTGCGCGCGGGTCGCGCCGTGCACGATCAGCTTGCCGATCATCGAATCGTAGTTCGGCGGGACCCTGTAGCCCTCGTAGATGTGCGAATCGACGCGCACGCCGGGGCCGCCCGGCGCGTGGAAGTGCCGGATCAGGCCGGGGCTCGGCAGGAACGTCTCGGGATCCTCGGCATTGATGCGGCACTCGATCGCGTGGCCGCGGATCACGATGTCCTCCTGCCGGATCGACAGCTTCTGCCCGCTGGCGATCAGCAGCTGCTCGCGCACGAGATCGACGCCGGTCACCAGTTCCGTCACCGGGTGCTCGACCTGGATGCGCGTGTTCATCTCGATGAAGTAGAACCGCCCGTCCTCGTAGAGGAACTCGAACGTGCCGGCGCCGCGGTAGCCGATGCGCACGCACGCGTCGGTGCAGATGCGGCCGATCTCGGCGCGCTGCGCGTCGGTGATGCCGGGCGCCGGCGCTTCCTCGACGACCTTCTGGTGGCGGCGCTGCATCGAGCAGTCGCGCTCGCCCAGGTGCACGGCGTTGCCCTGGCCGTCGGCGAGGACCTGGATCTCCACGTGGCGCGGGTTCTCCAGGAACTTCTCCATGTAGACCATGTCGTTGCCGAACGCGGCCTTCGCTTCCTGCTTGGTCGCGGCGATCGACGTCATCAGCGCGTCGGCGCTGCGCACGACGCGCATGCCGCGTCCGCCGCCGCCACCGGCGGCCTTGACGATCACCGGATACCCGATCTCCTCGCCGAGGCGCAGCGCCTCGGCCTCGTCGTCGCCGACCGGACCGCCGGAGCCGGGCACGCACGGCACGCCGGCGTCCTTCATCGCGCGGATCGCCTCGACCTTGTCGCCCATCATGCGGATCACGTTCGCGGTCGGGCCGATGAAGGTGAAGCCCGATTTCTCGACGCGTTCGGCGAAATCGGCGTTCTCGCTGAGGAAGCCGTAGCCGGGATGGATGCCCTGCGCGTCGGTCACCTCGGCCGCGGCGATGATCGCCGGGATGTTGAGGTAGCTCTCGGCCGACGGCGCCGGCCCGATGCAGACCGATTCGTCGGCCATCGCGACGTGCTTGAGGTTGCGGTCGACGGTGGAGTGCACCGCGACCGTCTTGATGCCGAGCGCGTGGCACGCGCGCAGGATGCGCAGCGCGATCTCGCCGCGGTTGGCGATGACGATCTTCTCGAGCATGACGGCGTCCTTCAGCTGATGACGAACATCGGCTCGTCGAATTCGATCGGCTGGCCGTTCTTGACCAGGATCGCGGCGACCGTGCCGGACACGTCGGCCTCGATCGGGTTGAACATCTTCATCGCCTCGATGATGCCGATCGTCTCGCCGGCCTTGACCTGCTGCCCGATCTGCACGAACGGTGGCTTGTCCGGCGACGCCGACGCGTAGAACGTGCCGACCATCGGCGAACGCACGGTGTGGCCGTCGGGAACGTCCTTGGTCGACTTGCCGACCGCGTCGGCCGACAGGCCGCCCGCCGGCGCGGCGGCGCGCGGGGCTTCGACGGCCGGCGCGGCGTGCATCGCCATCGGTGCGGGCGCGGCGTAGCCACCCTTCGGCACGCGCGCGAGGCGGACGGATTCCTCGCCCTCCTTGATCTCGATCTCGGAGAGATTCGATTCCTCGAGCAGGTCGATCAGTTTCTTGATCTTGCGAAGGTCCATGGGTCGGCCTCGTTGTTTCGTCGTGGGGTGGAAGGGTCAGGCCGCGAGGCGGCGGATCGCCGCGTCGAGCGCATAGCGGTAGCTGTCGGCGCCGAAGCCGGCGACGACGCCCACCGCCAGATCGGCGACGTAGCTGTGCCGGCGGAACGGTTCACGCGCATGCGGGTTGGACAGGTGCACCTCGATCACCGGCAGGCCCGCCGCCGCCAGCGCGTCGCGCACGGCGACGCTGGTGTGGGTGAACGCCGCCGGGTTGATCACGATGAAGGCGGTGCCGTCGGCGCGCGCCGCCTGGATGCGCTCGACCAGCACGTGCTCGGCATTGCTCTGCAGCGTTTCGAGCTGATGGCCGGCGGCGGTGGCGGCGGTCGCGAGGTCCGCGTCGATGGTCGCGAGGGTCGTGTGGCCGTAGACCGCCGGCTCCCGCTCACCGAGCAGGTTGAGGTTCGGACCGTGCAACACGAGGATCTTCGCCACCGGGGGGACTCCGCAAGGGCGCACAGTCTGTGCGAAGTGCGGGCCGGGTGTCCAGCAAGATCGGCGCGTTATCGCGGATTTTAACGGGCGTTTGAAGCCCAGGCCGCGACGGCCGCTTCGTCCGGGAACGGGCCGTAATGCGTCTTCAGCAGCCGCCCCTCCGCGTCGACCAGCACGGTGAAGGGCAGGACGCCACGGCGATTGCCCAGCACCACCGAGCTGTCCGCCGGTCCCGGCGTCTCGACCAGCAGCGTAAACCGCACCGGCACCTCGGCCACGAAGCGTTCGGCTTCAGCCGGCGAATCCAGCGCGATGCCGACCACTTCGACGCCGTTCGCGCCCTGCGAGGCGGCGAACGCGTCGAGCAGCGGCATCTCTTCGCGGCAGGGCGAGCACCAGCTGGCCCAGTAGTTCAGCAGGCGCGTCCGGCCCGGCGCGACCAGCGGCCGCGCTTCGCCGGTGCGGAGGTCGGCCAGCCGCAGGTCGGGTACCGGATCGCCGGGCGCGACGATCACCAGCCCGGCCGGCGGCGGCGGGCCGGACCGTTCGTCGACGCGGTGCGCGATCCACGCCCCGAGCGCCGCGCTGAGCCCGCCGAACAGCACCAGCGCCGCCCAGGTCGGCCACGCGCGCGTGACCTCCCCCGGTCCGGGGCGCCGGGCCTCGTCGCTCATCGCGACGCCGCCGCGTCGGCCAGCGCCGATTCGACGAGCGCGGTCGTCAGCACCGTCGGCAGCACCACCGGTTCACCGCGCGCGGGATAGACGACGTACAGCGGCACGCCGACCGCGCCGTGTTCCTCGAGGAACGCGGTGATTTCCGGATCGACGTCGGTCCAGTCGCCCTTCATGTACACGGCGCCGGCGGCATCGAGCGCGGTGCGGAACGCATCGGTGCCGAGCACCGTCTTCTCGTTGGCCTTGCAGGTGACGCACCAGTCGGCGGTCATGTTGACGAACACCACGCGCTCGTCGCGGCGCAGCTGTTCGAGGCGCGCCGGCGACCACGCGACGACGCCTTCCTCGGCGATGTCTGCGCGCACCGGCGCCGGCATCCGCTGCACGACCACGACCGGCCACAGCGCGACGAGCACCAGCAGCGCCGCGAACGCCTTCGCCGCGACGCCCTTCCAGCGTGCCTTTTCCCACGCCCACAGGCCGGCGGCCAGCAGCACGGCGCCGACCAGCACCGCGGCGATCGCGTCGGCGCCGCGCTGCTTCGCCAGCACCCACAGCAGCCACACGGCGGTGAGGTACATCGGGAACGCGAGCACCTGCTTCAGCGTTTCCATCCACGCCCCCGGCTTCGGCAGCCGCGCGGCGATCGCCGGCACGAAGCCGATCAGCAGGAACGGAAGCGCCAGCCCGAGACCGAGCGCCGCGAACACCAGCAGCGCGACGACCGGCGACGCGGTGAACGCGAACGCCAGCGCCGTGCCCATGAACGGCGCGGTGCACGGACTGGCGACGACGACCGCGAGCACGCCGGTGAAGAAGTCGCCGGCCGGGCCGGACTTCTCGGTGAGCGACTGGCCGGCGCCGGCGAGCGACGCGCCGAACCCGACGACGCCCGACAGCGACAGTCCGATCGCCGTCATCACCAGCGCCAGCGCCGCGATCACCCCGGGCTGCTGCAGCTGGAAGCCCCAGCCGAGCGCCAGCCCGGCCTGCCGCAGCGCCAGGGCGATCGCGCCCACCGCGACGAAGCTCGCCAGCACGCCGGCGGTGTACCAGAGCGCCTGGCGACGCGCGCCGGCGCGGTCGCCGCCGCCCTGCGCGACCGACAGCGCTTTCAGCGACAGCACCGGCAGCACGCACGGCATCAGGTTGAGCACGACGCCGCCGCCGAGCGCGAGCATCAGCGCGAGCCAGAGCGAGGGGGTGCCGCCGAGCGTCGCCGGCGGCGTTTCGCGCGGCGCGTCGGCGGCCGACAGCGAGCCGCCGGCCGGCAGCTGCAACGCGACGGTGCGCGTCATCGGCGGATAGCAGACGCCTTCGTCCTGGCAGCCCTGCAAGGTCGCGGTCACCGTCGCCGGCATCGCGCCGGTCGCCGTGCGGTGCAGCGGCAGCGTCGCCTCGACGGTGCCGAAGAACACCTGCACGTCGCCGAAGTGCTCGTCGCGATAGGGCTTCGCCGCCGGCCACGCGATGTCGCCGGCACGGGCGCCGTCCGCCGCGAGCACGACCGACGTGCGGTCGCGATAGAGG
>CAMPHE010000080.1 GCA_946885815.1 uncultured Arenimonas sp. | reverse complement strand
CCGGCATCGTCGACGCGATCCGCACCGCGCTCGGCGGCCGCGAGCCGCTGCAGGTCGCCGCGACGGAGATCGCGACGGCGCTGCTGGGCGACGCGATCGGCGCCAACCTGTTCATGCTCGGCGTCGCCTGGCAGCGCGGCCTCGTGCCGGTGTCGCTGGACGCGCTGATGCGTGCCGTGGAACTCAACGGCGCCGCGATCGAAATGAACCGGACCGCGTTCGCGTGGGGCCGCCTCGCGGCGATCGACCCGCAGGCGGTGCTGGAGGCCGCCGGCCTCGCCGACGCGCCCGCCGGCACCGCGCCGGCCATCGCCGACCCGTTGCAGGACCTGGCGCTCTCCGGCTCGCTCGACGAGGTGGTCGAACGCCGCGTGCGCTTCCTCACCGAGTACCAGGACCGCGCGTACGCCGGCCGCTACGTCGCGCTCGTCGACACGGTGCGCCAGGCCGAGCAGCGCAAGGCCCCCGGCTCCACCGCGCTCGCCGAGGCCGTCGCGAAGTACTACTTCAAGCTGATGGCCTACAAGGATGAATACGAGGTCGCGCGCCTGTACACGCGCAGCGATTTCCGCGCGCGGCTCGCGAAGCAGTTCGACGGCGACTACACCGTGCACCTGAACCTGGCGCCGCCGCTGTTCGCGAAGCGCGACGCCGACGGCCACCTCGTGAAGCGCGAATACGGCCCGTGGATGTTCACCGCCTTCGGGCTGCTCGCGAAGCTGAAGTTCCTGCGCGGCGGCGCGTTCGACGTGTTCGGCCGCACGCAGGAGCGCCGCATGGAGCGGCAGCTGATCGCCGACTACGCGCGGACCGTCGAGGAGCTGCTGCAGACGCTCGATCCGGACAATGTGGCGCTCGCGGCGCAGATCGCCGCCGTTCCGGAAGGCATCCGCGGCTACGGCCACGTCAAGGAAGCCCACCTCGCGAAGGCGAAGGCGCGCGAGGCGGAGCTGCTGGCGCGCTGGCGGGCGCCGGCGCAGGTGGCGCTCGCCGCGGCCTGACCGCGGCGGCGATTGACAGCTTTCTCGCGCCGGTGATCCCCTTGCCGCAGGATCGCGGCACGCGCGGTCGGGGGAACCACCGTGCGCCGAGCTCGCCTGCTGCCGCTCCTGCTGCTGTCCGCGTCGTCGGCCGCGCTCGCCGCGCCAGCCGACGGGCCTGAGGTCTCGCACTGGGCGACCTCCATCCAGGTCGAGTTCCCGGAGCCGATGCTGACGTGGCAGGGTGCGCGCACCGCCCCGATCACGCTGTCGCCGGCCGTGCCCTGCACGTGGTACTGGCAGGACGACACCACGCTCGAATGCGACACCGGTGTCGCCGGCTTCCCGTCCGCGCTGCGCGAGGCGACGACCTACCGGATCGACATCGCGCCCGGTCTCTACACGCAGGCCGGCGCCGCGGTGCCGGCGTCGACGCATCGGGTCACGGTCGATCCGCCCACGCTGGCGTTGCGCGTCGACGCGTGGCGCGACGGCCGGCCCGACCTGCGCGTCGACAGCGAACAGCCGCTCGCCGTCGACGCGATCGTCGAGGTGCTGCACGCCACGCTCGACGGGCAGCCGGTCCGCTACCGGCTGGAACCGGCGGAGAAAGGCCCACGCTTCGAGTACCCGGACGACGATGCCGACGCCGTCTCGTACCGCGTCGTGCCGCTGGACTGGCCGACCGGCCCGGCGACGCTGCGCTTCGCGCTGCGCGATGGCCTGCGCTCGCCGCTCGGCGACGCCCGGGGCCGCGCGTGGAAGAAAACATTCTCCGTCGAGATCGACCCGCCGTTCGCCGTCGCCGATGTCGGCTGCGGCCCGGAAGGGTCGTACGAGCTGCGCATGCGCCGCGGGACCGGCGCGTGCCTCGCCGACAGCCTCGTCGAGGTCGAGTTCACCCGGCCGCTCGATGCGGCGTCGCTGCCGCTGATCGCCGCCGCCCTGCCGCCCGGCCTCGTGCTGGCGGACGAGCCGCTGCCGGCGCGCGACGCGAACCCCTGGGTCGTCGCGCCGCCGCGCTGGCCGTTGCGCCTGCGGTCCACCCGGGTCGAGACCACGCTGGTGCTGGCGCTGCCGCCCGACCTGCGCGCCGCCGACGGCAGCCGTCTCGGCGACGTCGCGCCGATTCCGGTGACGATCCAGCCCTGGCCCTCGGTGTTCCGGGTCGAACCCCGCATCCGCGTCGTGCTCCCGGGCGACGTCGCGCCAGCGCCCCTGCAGGTACGCAACCCGGTGGCCGGCGAGGCGTCGACGTGGGCCGAACTGCAGATCGCCGGCCGCACCCGCCTCGTCGAACGCACGCTGCGCGCGAAGGCGCCGCGCAACGCTTTCGCGCCGGTGCCGACGCCGGACCCCGGTCGCGACCTGCGCCGCGAGGGCGGCCTCGCGATCGGCGGCGTCGAGGGCGATTACCAGGCCGTGCGCGCGACGGCGGTCGCCGCGTTCCAGCTGCTGCTCGGCGAGTCGGACGACACGCTCGTCGCGTGGGCGACGACCTGGGCCGGGGCGCAGCCGGTCGCCGGCGCCGGCATCGAACTGGTCGACATCGACATCGAGGGGGGCGAACGCATCGTCGCCCGCGGCACGACCGGCGTCGACGGCGTCGCGCTGATCGCGATGCCGGCGCATGCCGCGGCCGGGAACGACGCGACGCGCGCGGTCCTGCGCGTCGTGCGCGCGACGGCCGCGGCCGGGCGCGTGGTCGTGCCGCTGCAGCGCTGGGGCGCCACGCTCGCCGGTGGCGGCCGTTCGGCGCCGCCCGGCGGCGAGCGCTGGGGCAGCGCGGCCGACTCGCTGCAGTTCGGCGTCACCGAACGGTTGCTGTACCGACCCGGCGAAACGGTGCGCTACCGGCTGTGGCCGCGCGAGCGCGACGGCAACCGGCTGCTGGCGCCGCCGGCCGGACAGGCACGAACGGTCGAGTTGCGCGGCGGCTACGACACCGTGCACCTGGAGCACCCGGGCACCGTCGATGCGTTCGGCAGCCTCGCCGGCGAACTGGTGCTGCCCGACACGCTGCCGGACGACCAGTACTGCCTGTTCGCGAACGGCGACGGCGTCGACGAAGACGCCGCGACGACCTGCTTCGTCGTCGGTCGCGTGCTCGGCCAGGCGGTGTGGGCGAGCATCGACACCGCCAGCCCGGTGCTGCTCGGCGGCGAGCGGCTGCGGCTGGAGATCGCCGGCGGCTACTACTCCGGCGGCGCCGCGGCGGAGGCGCGGCTGGCGCTGACGCCGCTGGTGACGCCGATCGCGTTCGAGTCGGCGTACCCGGCGTGGGCGCACTACACCTTCATCGACACGCGCGCCGGGGACGATCTCGAGAACGATCCGCTGCTCGGCGTGCAGATACCGGCCCAGCTGGACGCCGCCGGCAAGGCGGTCGTGGAGCGCGTGCTGCCGGCGGCGATGCTTTCCGACACCGACAGCGGCGGCGGCGAGGCGCGCGAATTGCCGCTGGCGCTGATGCAGTTCAACGCGCGCGTGCGGCTCGACGGCAGCGAGGAGGCGGCGAGCCCGACCGCGAAGGTGCTGTTCGCCGGCCATGCGCGCTACGTCGGCCTGCGCACCGCCGCGTGGTGGCTCGCGGACGAGGCCGATCCGCGACTGGAGGCGGTGGTGGTGAACCATCGCGGCGAAGCGGTGGAGGAGGCCGCGATCGACGTGCGGTTCGAGACGGTGCCCGCGGACGACGGCACTCCGCCGCGCGTGCTCGCGCGCTGCACGCTGCGCCACGGCGTCGAGGCCGCGTGCCCGTTCCGGGCGCCGTCGCCGGGCGAGTACGCGATCGTCGCCGAGTCGCCGGATGCGGCGCCGACACGCCTGCACCGCTGGTTCGGCGAGCGCCCGCCGCAGGACGAGCCGTCGGCCGAGGCGACGCTGGTCGCGCTCGGCGAACCGGCCGAAGGCCGGGTCCGCGTGCGGTTGCAGCAGCCGTTCGAGCGCGCGACGGCGCTGGTCGTCGCCGAGAACGGGGCGATCCTCGGCCACTGGCTGCATGCGGTCGGCCGCGACGCGACGTTCGACGTGCCGGTGGATGCCGGCTGGGCGCCGGGCGTGGATCTGCGCGTGCTGGTGCGGCCGGCCGCAGCCAGCGCCGTCGACGGCCTCGCGACGAAATCCGCGACCGCGGCGCTGCGCGTGCCGCTCGCGCGGGCCGCGGCGACGCCGGTCGCGCTGCACCTCGACGCCGACACGGCGGCGCCGGGCGCGACGGTGTCGATCGACCTGCACAACACCGCGACGACCCCGCGGCTGGTCGTGCTGACGATCGTCGACGACGCCGTGCACCAGCAGGCGCCGTGGCTGCACGCGCAGCTCGATCCGTCCGGTGACGGCTTCCTGCGCGAACTCGAGTCGTGGACGACGACGCGCTGGACCGGGCTGCTCGCGCTGGAATCGATCCCGTCGCCGTTCGCCCAGCGCCGGATCAAGCGCGTGGAGTTCGAGCGTGCGCAGGCCGTCGAGGCGGCGCCGCTCGGCGTTGACGCGTCGTCGGAGCTGGACACGATCGAGGTCACCGGCAGCCGGCTCGCGCGGGCCGATGTCTTCATGGACATCCCGGCGCAGGCGCGTTCGGTATTCGATGCCGGCCCGCGCGGCGGCCGTCCACTCGCGCGCCTGCGCAGCCATTTCCCCGACGCGGCGTACTGGAATCCCGGCGTCGAGCTCGCGCCCGGCGAACACAGGACGCTGGCGGTGAAGCTGCCCGACAACCTGACGCGCTGGCGGGTGATCGCGTGGACCACCGACGCCACCGACCAGTTCGCCGTCGAGCAGCGCACGCTGACGACGTCGCTGCCGGTGGAGCTGCGGTTCGGCACGCCGGGACGGCTGTTCCCCGGCGACGTCTCGGCGGCGACGGTGAGTGCCCGCGCGGCGGCACGCGCGGCTGCGGTGACGCTGCATGCCGCGGCGGAAGGCGCCGGCGTCGCGGCGACGGTCGACACCACCGGAGAGGTCTCCGCGCAGGCCCTGCTGGCGCGGGCGCTCGCCCTGCGCCCGACGGGCGAAGGCGTGATCGAACTGCGCGCGCGTGCGGCCGCGGACAGCGGCAGCGATGCGGTCGCCGCGCGCGTCGCGGTGCATTCGCGGCTGATCCCGCAGTCGCTGGTGCAGACCGGATGGCTCGAGGACGCCGTGCACCTGTCGCTGCCGGCGCTGCCCGAAGGCGCGATCGCGCCGGCGCTGCACGTGGCGGTCGCCAACGGCGGCGGCGCGTGGCGCGCCGGCTGGATCCGCGCGCTGCGCGACTACCCGCATCGCTGCTGGGAACAGATCCTGAGCCGCGGCCTCGGGGCCGCGCTCGCACTCGCCGACGAGGCCGGGCGCGAGGCCTGGCCCGAGGCCGAGGCGGTGGTCGACGAGGCGTTCGTCGCCGCCGCGGGCTTCCAGGACTACGACGGCGGGTATCACTTCTTCCCGCCGCAGGGCTACAGCGAGACGACGCCGTCGCCGGTGCTGAACGCGTGGACGCTGCGCGCCTATGGCCTGATGGCGCGCCTCGGGATCGCCGTCCCGGCGCGGCTGCACGGACCGGTGCGCGAATCGGTGGCGGCCTGGGTGGACGACCTCGGGCTCGGCGAGGCGAACGCGGACCCCGACGATCTCCGGCGTCATCGGGAAGCGCTCGCGGTCGCGGCCGCGGCGTTCGTGGCCGACGGCGCGGCGCTCGATGACGAGGTCCTGGCCGCGCTGTCCTCGCAATGGCCGGAACTGAGCTGGCATGCGCGCAGCGAGCTGGCGCGCGCGTTCGCGGGCACGCCGGGGCGCGACGTCGATGCGGCGACCGCGATCGCCCGGTTGCGCGATGCCGGCGTGCCGCGCGGCGATCGCCGCGTCGTCGGCGACGCGCGCGAGTCCGGGTGGGCGATGGGGTCGTCGCTGCGCGACCAGTGCGCGATCGTCGCGACGCTGTGGGAACTGGACACCGACCCGGCGCATCGCGGGCGCCGCCGCGAACTGCTGCGCGGCCTGCAGGATCTCTACGCCGGCGCCACGGAAGCACTGGACACGCAGGCGAGCGTGCACTGCCTGCTGGCGCTGCGGGCGGTCCGCGCCCATCCGGACGCGGCGGCCGGCGACCGGAGCGTCGTCGACGCGGTGCTGGGAACGGAGCGTGCGCGACTGGTCGCCGCGGGCGACGCCGGTCGCGTCGACTGGCGGGTGCCGATGACGGCGCCCGACGGCGCGGCGGCACCGACGGCGAGGGTGCTGGACCTTTCGCCGCAGGACGGCGCCGACCCGACGCTGCACTACGTTGCCGAACTCGGTTATGCGATCGACGGTCGCGACGCGGCGCCGACCGCGATCGGCATGCAGCTGGAGCGGGCGTATTCCGTGCTGCGCGACGGCCGCTGGCTGCCGGCCGGACCGGCGAGCGTGCGCGCCGGCGACTGGGTACGCGTGACGCTGCGGCTGCGGGTGCCGGCGATGCGGCATTTCGTCGCGATCACCGACGTCGTGCCCGGCGGCTGGCGCACGCGCGACCTCGCGCTCGAAGGGGTCGGCGGCGCCCGGCTGCGTGCGGTCGGCGACGGCGGGTCATGGTGGTTCGACACGCGCCGCACCGGGGCCGACGACGTGCGCTTCTATGCCGAACGCCTGCCGCCCGGGCTGCACGAGGTGCATTACTTCGCGCAGGCCGTGCAGCCCGGCGAGTACCACGCGCCGCCCGCCGTGGCCGAGCTGATGTACGGCCGGTCGAGTCGCGCGACGACGGCAGCCGACACCGTCCGCATCGGCGAATGAACGACGCCCGGCCGAAGCCGGGCGTCGCATCACGCGCAGTATCGCGACGGAATCACTCGCGCAGCGGCACGAGCGTGATCTCGACGCGGCGGTTCTCGGCGCGGCCGGCTTCGGTGTCGTTGCTCGCGACCGGGCGCGATTCGCCGGCGCCGGTGACGATGATGCGCTCGCGGTTGACGCCGCGGGCGATCAGGTAGTTCGCCACGGCCTGCGCGCGCTGCACCGACAGCGTCTGGTTGTAGCTGTCGGTGCCGACGCTGTCGGTGTGGCCGGCGACTTCGATGATCGTCTGGCCGTACTCGTTCATCGTGCGGGCGAGGCGGTCGAGCGTGCCGTGGAACGCCGGGTTCAGCGCCGAGCTGTCGAAGCCGAAGGTGATCGCGTTCGGCATGTCGAGCGTGATGTTGTCGCCCTGGCGGACGACCTCGACACCGGTGCCCTGCATCTCGCGACGGAGCGCGGCTTCCTGGTTGTCCTGGTAGCGGCCGATGGCGCCGCCGGCGAGCGCACCGACGCCCGCACCGAGCAGTGCGCGCTGGCGACGCTCGGTGGCGTCGTTGCCGCTCAGCAGGCCGGCGACCGCG
>CAMPHE010000079.1 GCA_946885815.1 uncultured Arenimonas sp. | reverse complement strand
ACGAATCCGACCATGCGCTGAAGCAGAAGCGCGTGCTCGTGGTCGACGACGACGTGCGCAACATCTTCGCGCTGTCGAGCGTGCTCGAACGGCACGGGATGCAGGTACTCACCGCCGGCACCGGCCAGGAGGCGATCGAGAAGGTCGGCCACGACGCGGACATCGACCTGGTGCTGATGGACATCATGATGCCCGGCATGGACGGCTACGACACGATCCGCGCGATCCGCGACATGCCCGACTCCCGCGCGCTGCCGATCGTCGCGCTCACCGCGAAGGCGATGAAGGGCGACCGCGAGAAATGCCTCGAGGCCGGCGCCTCGGACTACCTCGCCAAGCCCGTCGTCACCGACCAGCTGCTCGGGATGCTGCGCCAGTGGCTGCACCGTTGACCGCCGCCACGCCCCCGGCCGGGCACGCGCCGGTCAACATCCTGCTGGTCGACGACCAGCCGTCGCGGCTGCTCACCTACCGGGCGATCCTGGAGCCGCTCGGCGAGCGGCTGGTCGATGCCGGCTCGGGCGCCGAGGCCCTGCAGCGCCTGATGGAGGACGAGTTCGCGCTGATCCTGCTCGACGTCAACATGCCCGGCATGGACGGCTTCGAAGCGGCCAGCCTGATCCACGACCATCCCCGCTTCGAGAAGACGCCGATCATCTTCGTCACCGCGGTGAACGTGTCCGACATGGACCGGATGCGCGGCTACAAGCTCGGCGCGGTCGACTACGTGACGGTGCCCGTGATCCCGGAGATCCTGCGCAGCAAGGTCGTGGTGCTCGGCGAGCTGCACCGCAAGCGCCGCGAGCTGGAGCAGGCGAACGCGCAGCTGGCGCACGCCAACGCCGCGCTGCAGGCCGCGCAGGAACGCGAGGTGAACGCGCTCAACGCGTCGCTGAGCAAGGCCAATGCCGAACTCGCCGAGCGCAACCGCGAGCTGCAGGTGCAGGTCGGCGACCGCATGCTCGCCGAGGCGCAGCTGCGCGAACAGGACCGGCGCAAGGACGAGTTCCTCGCCACCCTCGCCCACGAGCTGCGCAATCCGCTGGCGCCGCTGCGCAACGCGCTGAGCATCCGCCGCGTCGCCGGCGACGCGAAGGACCCGCTGCAGGAGCTGATGGAAAGGCAGCTCGGGCTGATGGTGCGGCTCATCGACGACCTGCTCGACGTCGCCCGCGTCAGCCGCGGCAAGCTCAACCTGAAACCCGGCGCGACCACCCTGCAGGACGTGCTGCGCACCGCGATCGAGACCTCTTCGCCGCTGCTCGAGAACGGCGGCAATCCGCTCCAGCTGCGGATGCCGGACGACCCGCTGCCGCTGTACGCCGACGGCCACCGGCTGTCGCAGGCGTTCTCCAACCTGCTCAGCAATGCGGCGAAGTACTCCGATGCCGGGCAGCCGGTCGAAGTCCTGGTCGCCGGCGACGACGACGAGTCGAAGGGCCCCGGGGTCGTGATCGACATCCGCGACCACGGCATCGGCCTGACGGCGGAGCAGACGCGCGGGATCTTCGAGCTGTTCGCGCAGGTCGACACGGCGGTCGACCGGGCCCGGGGCGGCCTCGGCATCGGCCTGACCCTGGCGCGGCACCTGATCGAAATGCACGGCGGGACGATCGCGGTCGCGAGCGACGGGACCGGCAAGGGCAGCACCTTCCGCGTGCGGCTGCCGCTGACGTCGCCACCGGAGGCGGCGGTGCCGCCACCGGAACCGGCCGCCGACGCCGAATCCGTCGGCCCATGCCGCGCGCTGGTGCTCGACGACAACCAGGACGCGGCCGACACGCTGAAACTGCTGATGCAGATGCTCGGTCACGAATCGCGATCGCTCTACGACCCCTATGAGGTCGAGACCGCGGTCGCGGCGTTCGACCCGGACATCGTCTTCCTCGACATCGGCATGCCGGGGCTGAGCGGCTACGAGCTCGCGCGGCGCCTGCGCCAGCAGGATGGCGGCCGCGCCCGCACGCTGGTGGCCGTCACCGGGTGGGGCCAGCCGGAAGACCGTCGCCGCACCGAGGAGGCGGGGTTCGACCTGCACCTCGTCAAGCCGCCGGAACTCGACGCGATCAGGTCGATCTGCGCGAACGTGCGTCGGCGTCGCGACTGAGCCCACCCGCCGCCGTGCGCGTGAGCAGCAGGTACGCCGGTGCGGCGAGCGCCAGCGGCAGCAGGTAGTACGCGGCGCGATAGAGCAGCACCGCGGCCACCAGTTCCGGACGCGCGGCGATGCCCGCGAGCATCGTCACCACGACGAAATCCAGCACGCCGAGGCCGCCCGGCACGTGCGTCACCGCGGCCGCGACCGCGCCGATCAGCAGCGCCGCGAGCGCGTGCCCGTAGCCCGCCGCGTCGCCGAGGCACAGCCAGAGCACGCCGCCCATCACCAGCCAGTTGCCGAGCGCCGCGGCGAGCATCGCCGCCGCTGGACGCGGTGGCGGGAACGGATACGCGTGACCGCGCACCGTCGGCTCGAAGCCGCGCACGCTCGCCCACGCGGCGAGCGCGACGGCGACCGCCGCGCCGGCGGAGATCGCGAGCGCGCCGCCCCGCCCGGTCCATCGCTCCAGCCCGACATCCGGACCCCAGAACGGCAGTGTCGCCAGCAGCAGCAGGTAACCGGTCCAGTTCGCGAGGATGCTGCCGGCGATCACCCGGCCGATCTTCGTCGCCGGCACGCCCTGCTTGCCGTAAAGCCGCAGGCGGAAACCGACGCCGCCCACCGCGCCGCCGAGGTTGAGGTTCATCGCGTAGCAGGTGGTGGCCGTGAGCCACGTGCGCCACAGCGGCAGGCGATGACCGGCGAGGCCGCGCCCGACGACGTCGAGCAGGCCGTAGACCGCGTGCCCGGCGAGCGCGAGCAGCGCGATCGTCGCCAGCTGCCACGGCGAACGGGTGCGTGCCGACGCGAGCACCGCCGGCCAGTCGGTGCGCGTGCCGAGACGCCAGAGCATCCAGGCCACCAGCAGCGCGAAGGCGACCCACGCGAGGCGCTTCCAGAGCGGCTTGCGCGGCTCAGCCACCGCCCGGCTCCGGTGCCACCCGGACCAGGCGCGGGCGATGTGCCGGCAGCCAGCCGGCCCATGCCGGGAACCGTTGCAGCGCGTAGAGCACGACGCGCATCCGCAGCGTCGTCCAGAAGCCGCGTCGCGGTGCGTCGTGCCGGCACACCAGGTCGCAGCGCGAGGCGTCCATCAGGTTCTCGAGGCGACTCCGCAGCTCGGCGGCGAAGGCGGTGTCGTCGACCAGCAGGTTCGATTCGAGGTTCAGCGCGAGGCTCAGCGGATCGAGATTGCTGGAGCCGACGGTGCTCCACTGCCCGTCGATGACGGCTACTTTCGCGTGCAGCGGCCGCTCGGTGAATTCATGGATGCGGACGCCGGCCGGCAGCAGGTAGTCGTAGAGCGAGCGCGCCAGCGTCGTCACGAAGTCCATGTCCGGGTTGCCCTGCACCACGATGTGCACCGCCACACCCCGCCGCGCCGCGTTGCGCAGGTCGCGCAGCAGCCGGAAACCGGGGAAGAAGTAGGCGTTCGCGAGCACGATCTCGCGCTTCGCGGCCTGGATCGCCCGGCGGTATTCGCGTTCGATGTCGTGCCGGTGCCGCCCGTTGTCGCGGTAGACGAACCGCGCACGCGCGCCGGTGGTGCCGCCCGAGGGCGGCAGCCGCGGCCGGCGGCCGGGCCACCAGCCGCGCCATCGGCGGCGCGGGCCGTCGTCGAACTGCTCGTCGAAGTACGCCTGGATGTCGGCCACGACGGGGCCTTCGACCTCCACGGCGAAATCCTGCAGCGACTTCTCGCCACTGCTGCGCAGATGGTCGCGGGTGAAGTTGATGCCGCCCTGGAACGCGATGCGGCGATCGAACACCGCGGTCTTGCGGTGCATCCGCCGGAACAGGTTCGTTCTCCAGCCGAGCAGGCGCCGGCGCGGCTGGAACGACTTCAGGGTGATGCCGGCATCCCGGCAGCCGGAGAGGTACCGCTCGGACAGTTCGTCGGACCCGAACCCGTCCACCAGAACGCGCACCCGCACACCGCGCGCGCAGGCTTCGCACAGCGCCTCGCGCAGCGGGTTGCCGACCTCGTCGTCGGCGAGGATGAACGTCTCGATGCAGATGCTGGTGGTCGCCGCGCGCACCAGTTCCAGGATGCGCGGGAAGAACTCCTCGCCGTTCTCCCACAGGCGTACGCGGTTGCCGTCATGCCATGGCGTCACGGGGCGACCTCCGCGAGCAGTGGCAGGTGGTCCGACAGATGCGGCCACGGCATCGCCGAGAGCACCATCGCCGACACCACCTCGACGCCGCGCGCGTAGATGCGGTCGAGCGGCAGCAGCGGCAGGCGGGCGGGAAACGTCCGCGGGCAGCCGTCGCCGACCTCGCCGAACGCCGACACGACCCCGCAGTCACGGCGCACGACCGGATCGACCTTGCGACGCCAGTCGTTGAAGTCGCCGGCGACCAGCAGCGGCTCGCCGGCCGGCACCTCGTCGGCGACGAGCCGCGCCAGTGCCGACGCCTGGTGGCGCCGATGCGCGTCGCCGAGACCGAAATGCACGCAGACCACGTGGACGGTGCCGAACGCCGGCGTGTCGAGCGCGCAGTGCAGCAGCCCGCGCGCCTCGCTGCCGTCGTCGACCGAGGCGTCGTGGTTCTGCCACGACCGGATCGGGAAACGCGACAGCACGGCGTTGCCGTGGTGGCCGTCCGGATAGACCGCGTTGCGGCCGTAGGCGTACTGCGTCCACAGCGAATCGGCGAGGTATTCGTAGTGCGGAACGTCGACGTCGGCCGGCGCACGGCCGCCGAGGCCGATCACTTCCTGCAGGCAGACGACGTCGGCCCCGGTGCTGCGCACCGCCTCGCGCAGCTCGGCGAGCACGAAGCGCCGATGCCACGCCGACATGCCCTTGTGCACGTTGATCGACAGCAGCCGCAGCAACGGCCCGTCCTCAGGCCGCGACTGCGCCATGGCGTCTCAGTCGCCCTGCTTGCGGCCGGACCCGGACTGCTTGCCGCCACCGTCCTGCTTGTTGACGGTCGCCCACGCGCGGGCTTCGGCCGTTTCTTCCGACAGGCCTTTCTCGCGGTAGCTTTCCTCGATGTGCTCGGCCTGCCGCTTCTGCTTGTCCGTGTAGCTCGACTTGTCGCCGCGTGGCATGTCGCGTCCTCCGTCAGTGCGGGCAGGCGGTGCCCTTCAGCATGTCCTGCGTGGCCGCCGGCTGCCGCGCGCTCGCGACGTTCGACAGCGACATGAAGCCGACCAGCCGGCCTTCGCGATCGACGACGGGCAGGCGTCGCACGCCCAGGTCCGACATGCGGTCGGCCGCGGTTTCGACGCTGTCGTCCGCACGGCAGGTCTGCAGTTCCCCGGTCATCACCCGGCTCACCTCGCAGCTGCCGTCGAGGCCGTCGGCCAGCGCGCGGATGACGATGTCGCGGTCGGTGATCATCCCGACGAGCTTCTGGTCGCGGCTGACCGGCAGGCTGCCGATGTCGTGCTGCCGCATCATCTCGGCCGCCTCGCGCAGCGTGCCGTTGCAGCCGATCACATGCACGTCGGTGGTCATCACGTCGGAAACGTTCATCGCGGTTCTCCTTTCATCCGGCTCGGGTCGCGGCGGGGGCCGCGACGGTGCGACGGGATCGCACGCACCCGGGAAAAGTAGCGGCCCCGTCGCGAACGCCGCGTCGACGTGCGGCGAAGCCCGGCACGGCCGGGCCCGGGTCGCGCCGCGGGATCAGTCCCCGCGGCAGATCGCTTCCGCGTCGGCGGCGACGGTCCGGCGGCCCGGCGCGCAGGCGGGACAGTCCGGGTCGGGCCGCAGCCGGGTTTCGCGGAAGCGCATCGCCAGCGCGTCGAAGTGCAGCAGCCGCCCGGAAAGCGGCGTGCCCAGGCCGAGCAGCAGCTTCAGCGTTTCCGTGGCCTGCAGCAGGCCGATCACGCCGGGCAGCACGCCCAGCACGCCGGCCTCCGCGCAGTTCGGGGCGTCCTCCGGCGCGGGGGGCGCCGGGAACAGGCAGCGGTAGCACGGCGCGACGCCGCGACGCCGTCCCGCGTCGAACACGCTCACCTGCCCTTCGAACCGGTGCACCGCACCGTAGACGAGCGGCTTGCCGGCGCGCACGCAGGCATCCGACAACAGATAGCGCGCCGGAAAATTGTCGGCGCCGTCGACGACCACGTCGCAGTCGGCGACCAGCGCGTCCACGTTCGCCGCCGTGACGCGGACCGGACGCGCATCGATCGCGACCCGGGGATTCAGCGCGGCCAGCGCCTGCGCCGCCGAATCGACCTTCGGCACGCCGATCCGGGCGTCGGTGTGCAGGATCTGCCGCTGCAGATTGCTGCGGTCGACCACGTCGTCGTCGGCCAGCACCAGCGTGCCGAGGCCGGCCGCGACGAGGTAGTACGCCGCCGGCGACCCGAGCCCGCCGGCGCCGACCATCAGCACCTTCGCGTCGGCGAGGCGACGCTGTCCGTCGAGGCCGACCTGCGGCAGTCGCAGATGGCGCGAATAGCGGTCGAGGAAATCGTCGTCGGCCGCGCCGGCGCCGACCGGCAGGCCGGCCGCCCGCCACGCGGCGATGCCGCCCTCGACCGAGGCGAGCCACGTGTAGCCCAGCGCCGCGAGCGCCTCGGCCGCCCGTCGCGACCGGCGCCCGCTGCCGCAGATCAGCAGCACTTCGGCGTCGGGATCGGCCAGCCAGCGCGTCGGCTCGGCTTCGAGCGCCGCGCGCGGCACCGCGATCGCGCCGTCGGGAACACCGGTCGCATGCTCGTCCGGCTCGCGCACGTCCACCAGAACCGCGCCGCGCTGCTGGCGGTCGCGTGCTCCGGTCGCGGCGAGGTCTTCGATCGTCGGCATGCCGGCAGTCTAGTCCGCGCGTCGGAGCGGGATCGCCTCGACGACATCGCCCGGCGCGAACTGGCGTGGCCCTTCGGGCAGCACCAGCAGCACGTCCGCATCGGCGGCGCCGCGCAGCCGGTGCGAGCCGTCGGCGGGATCGGGCGTGGCGACCAGGCCGCCACCCGCATCGACATCGAGGCGCCCGCGCAGGAACTCCCGCCGCGCATGCCGCTTCGCCAGCGGCGCCGCGAGCCGCGCGCGCCAGCGCCGTCGCGGCGCGGCCACGCCCTCCAGCCCGTCGAGCAGGTCGCGGCCGAGCGTCAGGAACGTCGCCAGCACCGACACCGGATTGCCGGGCAGCCCGAGCACCAGCGCGTCGTCGAGCCGGCCGAACAGCACCGGCATGCCGGGTTTCATCATCACCTTCCAGAAGAAGATGCCGCCGTGCGCGCGCAGCAGTCCGGGCAGGTGATCCTTCTCGCCCGCCGACACGCCGCCGCACGTCACCAGCAGGTCGAACGAGAACGCGTTGTCGCGCAGCGC
>CAMPHE010000078.1 GCA_946885815.1 uncultured Arenimonas sp. | reverse complement strand
CGCGCGGTCAGGATCAGGATCGGGAATTTCTGGCCCTCGGCGCGCAGCGCCTTCACCAGGTCCATGCCGGACATCTTGGGCAGGCCGAGATCGATCACGGCGATGTCGAACGGGACTTCGCGGCCGTTGTAGAGGCCTTCCTCGCCGTCACCCGCGGTGTCCACCGCGAACCCTTCGCGCTTCAGGCGCGCCGCGAGCGTCTCGCGCAGCGGGGCTTCGTCCTCGACCAGCAGTACGCGCATGTCGTCTCCTTCGACGGGGGTACGGCCGGGAGGCCGTGGTTCAGTCGCGGGCGGGTCGGCCGCCACCACGTTCGGGCGCCGGCGGCGGCCGCGTTTCGCGGGTCCGGCCGGAATCGCCGCGGCCATCGTCGCGGAATTCGCGTCGCCGGGCCGTCAATTCGCTGCTGCGGTCGAACCCGGGTTCCAGGTCGCGGCGCCGATCGATGCGCTCGCCGCCGCCGCGCCGGTCTTCCCGCGGCATCGCGTCGGGGCGCGCGTCACGCGGATCGCCCTGCATCACGCGGACGCGACCTTCGGGCGTGAGCACCTTGAAGCGGTACACCTCGCGGCCGCCGCGCTGCATCGGTTCGGCCTGCAGCACCCGGCCACCGGCCCGCTCCACCTGGCGCACGCGCGCGCCGGCGTCCTCGCGCTGGCTGCGGATCTCGATCGGCGCCGCCGCGGCGGGCGCCACGGGAGCTTCCTGGGCGAGCACCGGCGTCGCCACGGCGAGGGCGGCGAGCAGCAGCAGGGGGCGAAGGGCGTTCAGCATCGTCGGGATACTAGCTCCGGGGGGCGGGACCGGCTACCTGAGCCGTGCGGCGAGTCTGGTGTCGAGGCGGTGAATCCGCTCTGAATTATTGACGCATCAATCACTTGGACAACACCGGGGTTCAGGCTTCAGAAGATCTCGGCGACGCAGCAGCGCAGGGAACCGCCGGCCTTCTCGATCTCGTCCAGCGGCACCGTCGCCACCGCGAACCCGGCCCCGGCCAGGGTGGCGCGCTGGTCATCCTGCAGGGCATCGCCCGCCGCTTCGCTGAACCACGCGCGATGCGGATCGAGCGCGAGGCAGTTGCCGGCGAACGCGGCTTTCTGCGCGGCCGACAACGTGACCACGTGCGGGGCGTACAGCGCGGCGATGGCGGTCGCGACCCCGGGGTCGGCGAAGCCGCACGGCGCCACCACCAGCGCCCGACCGGCGAGCACGCTCATCACCACGTTGGCGTGGTACTCCCCGGCGGCCAGATCGAACAGCAGCGTCGCGCGCAGGCCGAGGGCGGCATGCACCGCCGCGGCGCCGGCGGCATCGCAGCGCTCGCCCAGTCCGGCGAAGCCGAGGCCGCGGGCGCGATCGATGACGATCGAGCCGGTCAGCTCGCAGACGCCGCCACCGGGACGCAGATCGACCTCGCGCCGTCCCAGCACGCCGGTGAAGAACCTGCGGATGTCCGGCCGCTCCGCCTCGCGCCGGCGCACCGGATGCCGCATGTGACCGATCAGCAGCCGCCCCGGCGCGGTCGCGAACACGTTGTTCGGGAACAGCCCGTCGGGGGCGTCCGGATCCCCCGGAAACGCCACCACCGGCAGCGACGCCGACAGCGCCCGCTGCAGCCCGCGGTGCTGCGCCAGCGCACGCCCCGGATCCACCGCCACCGACAGGTCCATGTACGCGTTGTCGCTCGCCGACTCCGCCGCGAGCGCGAATCCGTCCGGACTGACGACGAACGCCGCACTCGCGCACGCCGGCCCGAAATCCGGCGCGACACCGCGCGCGTACGCCGTGAACGTGGAAAGGTCGCGAGTGATCATGCGGAAGTGTTTCTGGCCACGACTGACACGAAGTACACGACAGAACACGACGGAAGCAGAATGGGTTCGTCGCCGCCGGAGCGACGCGGCGCCGCGAAATTCCGCGCCCACCCAACCTGCTTTTGTCGTGTAAGTCGTGTCATTCGTGGCCCCTTCTTCCCCGCTTTCCGCTCTCCCGAGCGCTACGCGACATCCATCGCCCGCGAAGTCGCCGCCAGCGCGCGTTCGACCAGTGACCAGTCGGCGCCGGGCTTCGGCGCGCCTTCGCTCAGGATCTGGCGGAAGGCGCGGCCGCCGGGCTGGGCGTGGAACAGGCCGAGGACGTGGCGGGTGAGGTGCTTGATCGCGGTGCCGCGCGCGAGCATCGCTTCGGCGTACGGCCGGAGGTCGCGCAGCAGGTCGGCGCGCTCGCGCGGCGCGGCGTCCGGCGCGAACAGCGCCCGGTCCATCCGGTGCAGGCGGTACGGCTCGTGGTACGCGGCGCGGCCGATCATCGCGCCGTCGAGGCGGCGCGCGGCGGCGACCGCGACGTCGACTTCCGACAGCCCGCCGTTGAGCACGAGGCGCAGCGCCGGGCGCTCGGCCTTCAACCGGTCGACCCAGTCGTACCGCAGCGGCGGGATCTCGCGGTTCTCCTTCGGGCTCAGACCCTGCAGCCACGCCTTGCGCGCATGCACGACGAAGGTGTCGCAGCCGGTCGCGGCGACGGTGTCGACGAACGCGACGAACACGTCGTAGTCCTCCATCTCGTCGACGCCGAGCCGGCATTTCACCGTCACCGGCACGTCGCCCGCGGCGGCGCGCATCGCCGCCACGCAGTCGGCCACCAGCGCCGGCTCGCGCATCAGGCACGCGCCGAAGCGGCCGGCCTGCACGCGGTCGGACGGGCAGCCGACATTGAGGTTGACCTCGTCGTATCCCCATTCCACCGCGATGCGCGTCGCCTGCGCGAGATGCGCCGGGTCGCTGCCGCCGAGCTGCAGCGCGACGGGATGCTCGACCGCGTCGAACCCCAGCAGGCGATCGCGGTCGCCATGGATCACCGCCTGCGCGTGCACCATCTCCGTGTACAGCCGTGCGTGCGGCGCGAGGATGCGATGGAAGACCCGGCAGTGCCGGTCCGTCCAGTCCATCATCGGTGCCACGCACAGCCGGTGCGTTCCTTCCACCACGCTCTCCTCCGATCGCCGCGCAGCATAGCCGGCGTGGCGCCGGGGCGGGGTCCGGGCAGGCGGAATGCCAGTCCGGCGCCACGAGGAAAGTCAGCGCCCGAACAGGCGACGCCAGCGTTCGCGCCACGAGCGCGGGCGGTCGCGCTGGACGCGGGTGCGCGGCGGCGGTTCGCCGAGGCGATGGACGTCGAGCGCGTCGGCCATGAAGCGGGCCCAGATCTCGGCGGGAAGCGTGCCGCCGGTGACGTCGCGCATCGGCGTGTTGTCGTCGTTGCCGAGCCAGACGCCGGTGACGAGGTCGCCGGCCATGCCGACGAACACCGCGTCGCGGTAGTCCTGCGTGGTGCCGGTCTTGCCGAACGTCGGCACGGAAAGGCGCGCGCGGCGGCCGGTGCCGTGTTCGACCGCGTGGCCGAGCAGGTCGAGCAGGTCGCGCTGCAGCGCCGGGTCGATCGGGCGGCGGGCCTGCAGGCCGGGGCGCGGCGTACCGTGCGGGCGTACGGGCGCCAGGCCGGAGCCGACCGCCGCATAGGCCGCGACCAGGTCGATCAGCGACGTCTCCTGCGTGCCGAGCGCGATGGTCGGGTCGGCGTCGAGGCCGGTGACGCCCCAGTCGGCCGCGGCGTCGACGATCGCGTCGGCCCCCACCTGCTCGCCCAGCCGCACCGCGACAACATTGCTCGACTGCGCGAACGCGTCGCGCAGCGCGAGCGTGCCGCGGTAGCGGTCACCGTAGTTCGCGGGGCGCCATTCGCCCTCGGCGATCGGCGCGTCCTCGACCGCCGTGTCGGGCGTCATGCCGGCTTCCAGCGCCGCGCGGTACACGAACAGCTTGAACGCCGAGCCCGGCTGGCGCCTCGCCTGTGTCGCACGGTTGAACGCGCTCGCGTCGTAGTCGACGCCGCCGACCAGCGCGACGACTTCGCCGTCGAGGCGCATGGCCACCAGCGCCGCCTGGGTGACGCCGCGGGCGCGGCCCTCGCCGCGCAACACGGCGGCGATCGTGCGTTCCGCGCTCGCCTGCAACTCGCCGTCCAGCGTCGTGCGCACGCCGATCTCGCCGTAATCGCCGGGCACCAGCGCCTTCACCTCCGGCGACACCCAGTCCGCGAACCAGCCGCCGACCGGCAGGTCGCGCCGCCCCGGCGTGATCTCCGGCCGCCTCGCCGCCTCGGCTTCGGCGGCGTCGATCGCGCCGGTGTGCACCATCGCATCGAGCACGAGGCGCGCGCGTTCCCAGGCGGCGTCGCCGTTCTCGCCGGGGGCCAGCGCCGACGGCGCCTTGACCAGGCCGGCCAGCATCGCCGCCTGCGCGAGGTCGAGGTCCTCGGGCTCGGCGTCGAAATAATGCCGCGCGGCGCCGCGCAGGCCGTGCACGCCTTCGCCGAAATACACCGAGCTCAGGTAGCGCGACAGGATCGCGTACTTGTCCAGCCGCGCTTCCAGCCACAGCGCGACCACGGCTTCCTGCGCCTTGCGCCGGAACGTGCGCTCGCCCGAGAGGAATGCGCCTTTCGCGAGCTGCTGCGTGATCGTGCTGCCGCCTTCGACGACTTCGCCGGCCTTCGCATTGGCGCGCGCGGCACGGGCGATGCCGCGCAGGTCGATGCCGCCGTGGCTGAAGAAGCGGCGGTCTTCGATCGCGACGAACGCGCGCACGACGTGCGAAGGCAGCGTGCGCGCGTCGACCGGGGCGTCCTTGTACTGGCCGCGGCGGGCGAACGGCCGGCCCTGCGCGTCGAGCAGCACCAGCGTCGCTTCCGGCAGCGGCTCCAGCGCGCGGTCGAGCGGCAGGCGCCAGCTCAGCCACGCGAAGAGCAGCACCGGTACGAGCAGCAGCCACGCCGCGGTGCGCCGCGTCGGCCAGCGCCGGCGGGGAGACCGCGGGGCATCGTCGGCAGGCGCGCCGGGGCCGAAGGCGCGAAGCGGGTCCGGAATCATCGGCGCAGGGTGGCGAGGCCCCGGTGCACGATCCGTGACCCCGGCGACCACCGGCGCCGCACATTCGTCGTGAAGCGCGCCGTCACGCGCAGCTGAAGCATGGCTGGGCATCATCGCGCGGATTCCCGGCGGCGCCGGTGGTCCTGCTTCGTTGCCGCGCGGCGGGCCGGCATCTTTCCCGATCGCACCGCCCCGCCCCGTCCGTTTCGAGGAGTCTCCGTGGACCCCAGTTCGACGCCCGTCGCCCCGGCGACCGATTCGGGCAACCTGCTTCCGACCCGTACCCTCGTGGGTTTCCTGATCGCCGCCGTGGCGGTCATGGCGATCGGCATGCTCCAGTACCGTTCGCTCGAGCAGCGGGAGCGCGGCGTCGAGCGCATCGAGCGCGGCACCGCGATGATCGACCGCGCCGAAGCGGCGCTGTCGGTACTGCGCGACATGGAAACCGGCCAGCGCGGCTACCTGCTCACCGGGGCCGAGAACTACCTGCTGCCGCTGACGAAGGCCGAGGGGGACATCCCCGCCCTGATGGCGGAACTGCGCGCGCTCGCGGCGGGCGACGTGCGCCGGACGCGCGAGGTCGAGCAGCTCGCGCATCTGGTCGAGGCCAAGCGCGAAGAGCTCGCGCGCACGGTCGCGCTGCAGCGCGCCGGACAGTCGGAGGCGGCGCTGGCGCTGGTGCGTTCCGGCGCCGGCCGCGAGGTGATGACGCAGGCGCGCACGCTCGTCGCCTCGATCGTCGCCCGCGAGCGCGACCGGCTCGAACTCCGCCAGGCGGAGTGGCAGGCCGCCGCCGATTCGTCGTACGTGGTGACGCTGGGCGGCCTGACGCTGCTGCTGGTGCTGATCTTCGTCGCCGCGGTGATGTCCGCACGCGCGCATCGCGCCCAGTCGATCTCGGCGTGGCTGCGCATCGGCCAGATGGGTCTCTCGGAGCGGCTGCAGGGCGACCAGCGCCTGGAATCGATCGCGGAGAACGGC
The DNA here is from genome assembly GCA_946885815.1 of uncultured Arenimonas sp. The sequence goes on along the minus strand of CAMPHE010000078.1, from coordinate 1,532 downwards.
ATGGGCTGGCTGTCGCGCTTCCTCGGCGCGCCGCTGGCGGCGGTGCATGTGATCGAAGCGGGGGCGCTGCGCCACGTCGCCAGCCACGGCCGCGACGCCGCCGACGGCGCCGGGGCGGCCGGCACGAGCCTGCTGCGCGACGCCGCGCGCAACCGCGCGCCGATGCACGTCACCGACGTGCCCGCGGAGTACTTCGAGGTCGATTCGTCCCTCGGCGGCGCGCGCGTGCGCGAACTGCTGCTGGTACCGGCCATGGTCGGCGGCCGCACGCACGCGGTCGTCGAGCTCGGCTTCTTCCGGGCGCTGCGCCCGCAGGACCTGGAATTCGCCGAGCGCGTCGCCGAGTCGCTGGGCGTCGCCGTGCGCGCGGCCGCCGACCGGTCGCGGCTGGAGGAACTGCTGGAAGAGACGCAGCGCCAGTCCGAGGAGCTGCAGTCGCAGCAGGAAGAGCTGCGCGTCAGCAACGAGGAACTGGAAGAGCAGAGCCGCCTCGCCCGCCAGGGCCAGGCGATGCTGGAAGCGCAGCAGACCGAACTGGAGCAGACCAACGCGCAGCTCGAGGAGCAGGCCAGCCTGCTGGAGCAGCAGAAGGACGAACTGACCGGCGCGCAGGCCACGCTGGTCGAGCGCGCGGAAGAGCTGGAGCGGGTGAACCGCTACAAGTCCGAGTTCCTCGCCAACATGAGCCACGAGCTGCGCACGCCGCTGAACTCGACGCTGATCCTTTCGAAACTGCTCGCGGACAACAAGCACGGCCATCTGTCGGACGAAGAAGTGAACTTCGCGCGGATCATCACCTCGGCGGGCAACGACCTGCTGGCGCTGATCAACGACATCCTCGACCTGTCGAAGATCGAGGCCGGGAAACTCGAGATCGTCGTCGAGCCGGTACAGGTCGACGGAGTCGTGCAGGAGCTGGCCGACGCGTTCTCGCCGGCGATCGCCGACAAGGAGCTCGCGTTCGACGTCGAATACGCCGACGACGCGCCGCCGGTGATGCACACCGACCGCCAGCGGCTCGCGCAGATCCTGCGCAACCTGCTGTCGAACGCGCTGAAGTTCACGACCGCCGGACACATCGCGCTGCGCGTCCGCGCCGACGGCGGCCAGCGCATCGCGTTCGACGTGGTGGACACCGGCATCGGCCTGCCGGCGCACCAGCACCACGTGATCTTCGAGGCGTTCCGCCAGGCCGACGGCAGCACGCATCGCCGCTTCGGCGGCACCGGGCTGGGCCTGTCGATCTCGCGCGACCTCGCGCAGCGGCTCGGCGGCGACATCGCGGTGGACAGCGAGCCGGGCCGCGGCAGCACGTTCACGCTGTCGCTGCCGCTGCGCATCGACCCGGCACTGGCCGCGCTGCCGGCGGAGGCGGCGATGCCGGCCGTGGCCACACCGGTCCCGGCGCCGCGCCGCCCCGCCGCGGACGCGCGCCCGCACGACGTGCGCGGGCCGGCGCCGCGCACCGTCTCGACCGCCGCGCCGCTGCCGCCAGCCGCCCCGGTCGCGGACGATCGCGAGGTGTCGGGCAC
>CAMPHE010000077.1 GCA_946885815.1 uncultured Arenimonas sp. | reverse complement strand
GCCACCGGCCCCGACGGCACGGTGACGATGGCCGATGTGAAGCAGGCCGCGGCCAGCGGCAGCGCGGCGCTCGGTGCCGCGCCGGCGCCGGCGCCGGCAGGCCGCGCGGACGCCGCGTCGCCGGCCGCGTCCGCCGGCGAAACGGCGGCGATGCGCGCCGCCGCCAGCCCCGCCCCGGCCGCGCCGAAGGCCGCGGCGCCCGCCAGGGCCGACGCCGCCGTCGCGATGGACGTCGACGACCCGGTCCGCGGCGTGCGCCGCAACATGATCCGCTCGATGTCGGCCGCGCACGCCGAAGTCGTGCCGACCACGCTGATGGACGACGCCGACCTGCACGCGTGGGCGCCCGGCGAGGACATCATGGTGCGGCTGATCCGCGGCCTCGCGGTCGCGGCGACGCAGGTGCCGGCGATGAATTCGTGGCTCAACGCGAAGGAAGGCACGCTGCGTCGCCACACGCGCGTCGATGTCGGCATCGCGATCGACGCGCCGGACGGCCTGTTCGTCGGCAACCTGCGCGGCGCCGAGCGGCTGTATCCGCAGCAGGTGCGCGCGGAACTCAACCGCATCCGCGACGGCGTCAAGGCGCGCAGCCTGCCGCCGGAAGACCTGCGCGACTACACGATCATGCTCAGCAACTTCGGCGTGTTCGCCGGCAAGTACGCCACGCCCGTGGTCGTCCCGCCGTGCGTCGCGATCATCGGCGCCGGCCGCCTGCACCACGCGGTCGTGCCGGTGCTCGGCGGCATGGAGGCGCACCGGATCATGCCGCTGTCGCTCACCTTCGACCACCGCGCCGCGACGGGCGGCGAGGCCGCGCGCTTCCTGCGCGCGCTCATCGACGATCTGCAGCGCTCGAAGTAGACGCATGGCGCATCGCAGCCGCCTCGCCGGTTTCATCATCGACTGCGAAGGCGGCGCGCTGCGCGAACACGCGGACTTCTGGAGCCGGGCCCTCGGGCTCGCGCTCACCGACCCGGACGAAGGCGGCGACGGGCGCTATGCCGTTCTCGACGGTTCGCCGCTCGGCCTGCACATCGAGGTTCAGAAGGTCGAGCACCCGCCGCGCGTGCACCTCGACATCGAGAGCGACGACATCGAAGCCGAGGCGACGCGCCTGATCGCCCTGGGCGCGAAGGAAATCGCCCGCCCGCACGACACCCGCTGGATCGTGCTCGAAGCCCCGACCGGCCACCGCTTCTGCGTGATCCGCACCCGCACGAAACTCGATAGCGAAAACGCCAACGTCTACGAGTGACCGCGGTTTCGTGGTGGCGTGACGAAAGGGCGTCGACGCGGATTACGCGGATCAACGCGGATGGAGCATTTTTGACGCAAGGCCTTATCCGCGTTCATCCGCGTGATCCGCGTCGTGAACGCTCTATTCGCCGCTGTCTTCGAACGCCTGCAGCGCGGACTGGATTTCGGCGAGTGTCAGACCGTTCGCGAGCGTTCCCACCGGCTGGCCGGCGTGGAGCACCTGCTGTCCCTGGACCGTCAGCGGGAGGGCGTGGCGTTTCAGTCGCGCGATCAGCTCGCCGGCTTCCTTCGGTGACGCGAAGCCTTCGCTGACGAGCAGTTCGCGGCCGTCGGCGGCGACGAGCTTGAAGTGGAAGCGGCCGTCGGGCTCGCGGTACTGCTTGAAAACCGGCTGTGCGGCCTTCGGCTTCGCGGTCTTCGCCTGCGACGACGGCGCGCTGCGCAGGTCGCGCAACCCCACCGCGTGCCGCAGTTCGGCGATGAACGGCGTGGCGATCCTCCGCGCCTTGATCGCGCCCTCGACCAGCCGCGCCTCGATCTCGACCGGCTTGGCGATCAGCGCCTCGTATTTCTCGCGCATCGGCGCCACCTCGGCGTCGATCACGTCCAGCAGCGCCGCCTTCGCGTCGCCCCACGCGATGCCGTCGGCGAACGCCTGCGCGAACGCGGCGCGCTGCGCCGGCGTCGCGAACGCCTGGTAGAGCTGGAACAGCGCCGACCCTTCCGTCGCCTTCGGCTCGCCCGGCGCGCGCGAGTCGGTGACGATGCCGGCGATCAGCTTCTTCAGCTCCGCCCGCGACGCGAACAGCGGAATCGTGTTGTCGTAGCTCTTGCTCATCTTGCGGCCGTCGAGGCCCGGCAGGGTCGCCACGCTCTCCTCGATCGCCGCTTCCGGCAGCACGAAGTGGTCGCCGTACAGATGGTTGAAGCGCGCGCCGAAATCACGCGCCATCTCGATGTGCTGCACCTGGTCGCGCCCCACCGGAACCGAATCGGCGCGGAACATCAGGATGTCGGCCGCCATCAGCACCGGATACATGAACAGTCCGGCGGTGATGCCGGCATCCGGGTCCGCGTCCTCGGCGACATTGCGGTCGACCGCGGCCTTGTACGCATGCGCGCGGTTCAGGATCCCCTTGCCGGCGACGCAGGTGAGCAGCCACGTCAGCTCGGGGATCTCGGGGATGTCGGACTGCCGGTAGAACCACACCGCGTCCGGGTCGAGCCCGCACGCGAGCCAGGCCGCGGCGATCTCCAGCGTCGAACGCTGCACGCGCGCCGGGTCCTGCGACTTGATCAGTGCGTGGTAGTCGGCGAGGAAATAGAAGCTCTCGGCGCCGGGCCGGCGGCTGGCGGCGATCGCCGGACGGATGGCGCCGGCGTAATTGCCGAGGTGGGGCGTACCGGTGGTGGTGATGCCGGTGAGGACACGGGTGGCGGGCATGGCGTGGGCAGCGGAAAACCGGCCGCCAGTCTACCGGACGTATCCGCGCGAACCCCGTTCCGCGCGCCCGGGCGTTGGTACGGATGCCCAACCCGGAGATCCGCCATGAACCGCTCGTTCCGCTTCCTCGCGCCGCTCCTCGCGCTGCTGCTGGCGACCGCCGCCCTGCCCGCCTGCGCCCGCGCGCAGCCGCTCGTCAGCGTGTCCGTGCTCGACCTCGACCGCGGCGAGACCCTGCCGGCGTGGCCGCACCGCGGCCGCGACTACATCGAAGGCCGCCCCGGCCACCGCTACGCCGTCGTTCTGCAGAACCACACCGGCGGCCGCGTGCTCGCGGTGGTGTCCGTCGACGGCGTCAACGCGATCAGCGGCGAAACCGCCGGTACCGGCCAGAGTGGCTACGTCCTGGAGCCGTGGCAGCGGCTGGAAGTGCGCGGCTGGCGCAAGAACCTGTCCGAGATCGCCGAATTCCACTTCACCTCGCTCGGCGACAGCTACGCGGCGCGCACCGGTCGCCCGGGCAATGTCGGCGTGATCGGTGTCGCCGCCTTCCGCGAGCGCGCACCGGCGTATGCGCCGCCGGCGATCGCCGCGCCGCCGCCGGCACCGTATCCGTCGTATCCGCGCTATCCCGCCGAACCGTACGCGCAGGCCGAGCGCGCCGAGGAATCGGCAGGCGCACGCGCCTCCGCCGCGGACGCCGCCCCGGCCGCCGCGCCGCCGTCGGTGCAGGCGGAATCCGGCACGTATCGCCGCCACTACGACGACGGTCTCGCGGCGAAACAGCAGCTGGGTACCGGCCACGGCGAGCGCCGGTGGGATTCGGCGCGGGTCACGCGGTTCGAACGCGAGGGCACGCGCCCGAACCAGGTCGTGTCGCTCTACTACGACGCCACCGAAGCGCTGGTCGCCCGCGGCATCCTGCCGCCGCCGCGCTGGCACCACTACGGCCGCGACCCGGACGCCTTCCCGATCGGCTTCACCCCGGATCCGTGACGTCGGACGCGGCGCCGCATTGAACCGCGGCGCCGCCGCTCCCAGAATGGCCGAAGCCTATCCCCCGGAGCCCCGCGATGACCCGTTTCCGCCTGTTCGCCGCCGCCCTGCTCGCGCTGCTCGCGCTGTCGGCCTGCCACACCGTCGAAGGCTTCGGCCGCGACGTCAAACAGGCCGGTGGCCAGTTGGAAGAAGCCGCCGAAGAAGCGCGCGACTGACCCGCGCGCGCGACGCGGTCAGTCGCGCATCAGCGTCGATTTGCCGAACAGGCTTTCGACCAGGTCCACCGCGAGCTTCCCGGTGCGGTTGTGGTCGTCGAACGCGGGGTTGAGCTCGACGATGTCGAGCGACCCCATGCGGCCGGTGTCGGCGATCATCTCCATCACCAGCTGCGCCTCGCGATAGGTCGGGCCGCCGGGAATCGTGGTGCCGACGCCGGGCGCGATGCCGGGGTCTAGGAAGTCGACGTCGAAGCTCACGTGCACGTGCGTGTCGGCGTCGACGCCGTCCAGCGCCTCTTCCATCGCGCGCTTCATGCCGACCTCGTCGATATGGCGCATGTCGTAGACGTCGAGGCCGTATTCCTTCACCAGCTTCTTCTCGCCCGGATCGACCGAACGGATGCCGATCTGGCGGATGTCGGCCGCGTCGACCGCGGGCGCGTCGCCGCCGAGATGCGTCAATTCGCGCGGCCCGAGGCCGCACAGGCAAGCCACCGGCATGCCGTGGACGTTGCCCGACGGCGTGACGTCGCTGGTGTTGAAGTCGGCGTGCGCATCGAGCCACAGCACGCGCAGTTTCTTCCCGGTCTCGCGGCAGTGGCGCGCGACCGCGGTGATCGAGCCGACGCCGAGGCAGTGGTCGCCGCCCAGCATCACCGGCAACCGGCCCGCGCGCAGATGCGACAGGAACGCGTCCATCACCGCGCGGTTCCAGTCGACGACCTGCTGCAGGTGGCGATAGCCGGTTTCGGGCGGCAGCCACGGGTTCGACGGCCCGCCGAGATTGCCGGTGTCGAGCACGTCGAGGCCACGCTCGCGCAGCGCCTCGACCAGTCCGGCGACGCGCAGCGCCTCCGGCCCCATCGACGCGCCGCGATGGCCGGCGCCGATGTCGGTCGGCACGCCGATCAGCGCGATCTGCGGAAACGTGCGCGTCATTCGTGGTCTCCGTGATGCGCCGCATCGTGATCGCCGGCCGGTGGCGCCGGCGCGCCTTCGACGGGCAGTGCTTCCGCTTCCCAGCGCAGCCAGCTGCCCTCGATCTGGCGCACGTCGAACCCGTTCTCGACCAGCACCTGCTCGGCGAGGTCGGCACGGCGGCCGCTGCGGCAGTACAGCAGGATCGGCCGGTCGCGATCGAGTTCGGCGAGCCGCGTCGCGAGTTCGTCGTGCGGCATCAGCGTCGCGGTCGGCACGTGTCCCTGCGCGAATTCATCCGGTGTGCGCACGTCGAGCACCTGCGGCGGCGTGTTCGACGCGATCGACGCGGCGGCTTCGGCGGGTGTGACGGATGCGGGGCGCTCGCCCGCGATCGCCGGCGAAATGGCGAGCGTGGCGAAGCACAGGAATGCGGCGATCAGCCTGGCCATCGTGCGGTCCTCGGTGACGTCGGGTTCCAAGGATACTCCGACGATGAAAAGCAGCCTGGAGACAGGAGTGGGAGTTGGAGTTCGTAGAAGGTAGTCGTCGCTCCGGAGGCCGACGCGCGTCCCGCCGCGACGCCTACCTCCTACGAACTCCCACTCCAGGCTCGAACTCCAGGCCGGTCTGGTGCCGACTCCCGGAATCGAACCGGGGACCTACCGCTTACAAGGCGGTTGCTCTACCAGCTGAGCTAAGTCGGCGTGCGCGGGATTCTACCGCCCGGCGCCGTCAGCCGCAGTCGACGGCCTTCGCCTGCAGGCCGTCGGCACGCGGCAGCGGCGTGCGCCAGTCGAAGTCCGGTTCAGCCGCGAGGTCGATCCACCATTCCGAACCTTCCGTCGTGCGCGGTTCCAGGATCGGCTGCACGCCGAGCGCCACGAGTTCGTCGCGGCGCTTCTCGGCGTTGCCCAGATCGCGGAACAGGCCGAGCGACACCGTGTTCTCCTGCGCGCCGGCGGTGACGACGTAGTAGTCGCGCACGCCGCGCGCGGCGAGCTGGCGCGCGGTGGCGAGCGCTTCCTCGCGGCTGCCGGCGGCCGGCAGGTACACGCGGTAGCCGTGCAACGCGGTCGACGCCACTTCGCGGAACTGGATGCGCGCGACCAGCGGCGTCAACGCGTTCATCGCCGCGCGCAGTTCCGCGGGCGTCGCGAACGGGCCGAGCGTGAGGCACGCCGCGGTGGCCGGCATCGGCACCGGCACCGCGCCGACATCGGCCAGATCGGGCGGCGGCGGCGCCTCGGCCTCGCCCAGCAGCACCAGCGTGCCGGTGCCGGATTCGATCGCCGGCGGCGGCGCGACCACCGGCTCGCGATGCATCAGCCACCACAGGCCCACACCGAGGTTCAGGCACGCCAGGAAGACGACCAGGCCGCGCAGGATCATGACGCCTCGTCCGCGGCGTGCGCCGCATAGACTGCCAGCCCTTCCAGCACCAGCGTGGGCGCCGCTTCGACCGCGGCGTCGAGTTCGAGCGCCTCGCCGAGGCGCGAGGCGCCGCCGCCGGTCACCAGCACGCGCGGCGCCGAGCCGAGCAGGCGCGACGCCTGCCGGTGCGCGCGTTCCACCAGCCCGAGCGCGGCGCCGAGGCTGCCGCCGGCGACCGCGTCGGCGGTGTCGGCCGCGAAGTCGACCGCCTCGCCGCCGGCATACGCCAGCGCCGGAAACCGCGCCGCGAGCGCCGCGCGCATGTGCTCCGGACTCGGTGCGATCACGCCGCCGCGGTGCTGGCCGGCGCCGTCGATCAGGTCGACCGTCAACGCGCTGCCAGCGGAGACGACCAGCCACGGCACCGGCTCGCGCCGATGCGCGGCGAGCAGACCGAGGAAGCGGTCGACACCGAGCCTCGCCGGTTCGGCATAGGCGATGCGCACGCCGGCGCATTCGGAGCGCGTGCGCGCGCGTTGCGCGGGGTTCCCGTGCGTCGCCAGCGCTTCGGCGATCGTCGAGGTGACGTCGGAACCGGCGACCGACGCCAGCCAGCAGCGATCGCCCGGCCGCACGCCCTGCAGCCAGCGCTGCAGCGACGGCACGAAATCGGCGGCCGCATGCGTCCACGCCTGCACGGCGCCGACGCCGAGCGCCGGGCCCCACGAGGCGGCCTTCAGACGCGAGTTGCCGAGGTCGAGGAGCCAGATCATCGGACGCGCAGGCTCGCTTCACCGGCGTGAACGCGGCGTTCGCCACCGTCCTCGCCGCGCATCCGCAGCGCGCCGTCATCGTCGACGCCCAGCGCGATGCCGTCGTGCACCGCGCCGGCCTCGTGCACGCGGATGGCACGTCCGGCGAGCCGGTCGTGCCGCCGCCATGCCGGGAGGAACGCCGACAACCCGTCCCGCTCGAAGCGCGCGAGCATCGGCAGCAGCGCGTCGAGCAGCGCGACCACGACGTCGTGTCGCGCGACCGGCGCGCCGGCGAGCGTGGACAGGTCGATCCATGGCTGGTCGATGGTCGCGGCGGCGGCCGGCGGCATCGCGACATTGACGCCGACCCCGACCACGACGCGCATCGGCCCGGTCGCGTCGCCGCCGACTTCGACCAGGATCCCGCCGAGCTTGCGGCCATCGGCGAGCAGGTCGTTCGGCCACTTCAGCCCGACGGCACGATGGCCGAGGCCATGCAGCGCGTCGGCGACCGGGTGTGGGCCGCCGCCGATACGCGCGCGAAGGGGTTCCTGCTCGGCGGCACCGCCGGCCGGACGACGCTCGCCGGCGAGGGGCTGCAGCACCAGGATGGTCACAGCGACCTGCTGGCGCTGGCCGTGC